>NVRZ01000082.1 GCA_002401055.1 Bacteroidota bacterium | reverse complement strand
CCGCAATCCAGTTACGGCAAATTTATGGCAAATTACAGTTGTTTCGATTTGCTGACCGCAAAACTGACTGCATAAATTTATAATCTTTCAGCAAAAAGTTACATTGCATCTGACCTATCCTAGCCTCAATTATGTTACTCTTATATTCAGCAATCTTTTCAAGCATAAGGTATGATTCAAGCGCTTTTTCATAATCCTTCGTTTCATATAAAAGCGCCGCACTTCTTGCTAAAGACTTCTCGGTAAAGCGATTACCAGCTCTTTTTAGCACGTATTGATATCCGATAAGTGACTGAGATATGGAAGCGCTATCTCCAATTTTACTTAAACACTCCGCCCTATAGAAATTGGCATTAACGGCGAACTGCCCTTCAGAAAATTTCTTCAGATATTCTGAGAAACCTGCCACAGCTGATTCACAATCACCTTTAAGATAAACGGTTTCAGCTGCCTCATAGATAGTGGAATCAGCATGAGATATAGTGGTGTTTGCGAAAGGCAAATCTTTGATGTAATCCAGGTAAACCGAAACATCGCCTAATTCAACATAGATATTTTTTAAGCCAACAAGAGCGTCCTTTGACTCTCCCGAACCTGGATACTCTTTTATAACACGCTTAAATGTAACCAGGGCTATTTCGCCTTCTCCTTTTATATTGTACTCAAGTGCCATATTAAGCAGCGACTTTTTCACATAGCTACTAGTAGGATGCTCATCAACAATATTTTGATACCATGATATTGCACTATCAACTTGCTCCAAGCCAGAATAACTTTTTGCCAGCTCATACTTTGCGTCGTCCGTATAAATTGTATTCGGAAAATTCTTTAACAACATATGCAATTCGCCAATTTTTTCATCGTGCCTTCCCAATACTCCCAGTGCAAGGCCTTTTTGAAAGTGAGCATAATCAGCATCGATAATCTTGGTCATGTCACCTTTGAGGCTATCTGGTACCAAAGCAATTGCGTTGTTATAAAATTCAATAGCCGCCTTAAAATCGTTGTTGATGAAGTAACAGTCACCTATTCGCAAGTAGGCATCGCCGGTACGCGAAAAAATGCCATACCCCCCACCAATGAGCTTACGCCTTTGAAAAATGGCTGGATCATGCCGTACGAACTTTCTAAACCAGGTATTGGAATTCCTATAATCCTTCTGCTTGAAATACGCATAACCCATGTTGTAATTCACCTGATTATACAGCTCCAAACTGAATGCCTTATGCGAGTAAATAAACTTATCATAATTAGAAATGGCCTGCTTATAATTCTCAGACCTATAATATGCCTCACCTTTCCAATAATAGGCGAGCGCATCAATTTTCTCGTCATAAACATACGCCTGCGATTTATTGAACGAAGAGATAGCTTCTTTTAATTTTTTATCATTGAATAATTCTACGCCTCGGTAATAAGCTATTCGCTGATACGCCTCTTTTAGATTATCGCTTTTGTTATCAATTTTATCGAGTTGCTTCAGCGCCTTCTTATAGTTGTTCGTGTTCAAATACACCTTAACCAGATATTCAAGTGCCTCATTCTTTCTTTTACTGTTAGGATAAGTATTGATGTACTTGTTGAGGGCGAAAATGGGTGTTAGCTTCAGATCATAAGATAGTTTGGCGTAGTTATATGCGGCATCCTCCTGCATGGTTTTGTTCATGTCCATCTTGGATGCAGACCGAAACGCATAACGCGCATATTTTTTCTTATCGGCTTTCAGATAGCAATCAGCCAGATGATAATATGCATTTTGTGCCATTTCATCCTTCGTATTAACAACTTGCTTGAGTAGCTTGATCGCCTCATCATACTGACCACTTTTATAGTAGGCATATCCTAGCTGGTACAAATCTGCTCGCATGGCATGATGGCCTTCCTCCATATATCTCTTCAAATATGGTATTGCCTGCTCATATTTATCAGTCGCGTAGTAGGCTTCGCCAATAAGTCGTGATATTTCTGGTGCTCTTTTTGTATTGGCTGAATCGAGCAATGGCAAGGCGTATTTCAGTAATTTCTCATGCTTCTTTTGCAAATAATAGACCTGAGCAATGTAATACGGGACTATATGCTGAAAACTGCCCTGAGTGCTCAGCTTTTGAAATCCTTTCATGGCGGTCTCATAATCTTGATTCAGATATGAGATGTGAGAATAGTAGTATATCGCGGGATTTGAATATTTGGTATTCGCGTCTTTGATTTCATAAAACAAGCTTCTGGCGCGTTCAATATCCTTCCTCACAAAATAGCTATAGCCTAGCTTGAAATAATATTCTGAGAGTTCCTTATTGGTTAGGTCATATATGTCAACTTTATTAAACCATGCAATTGCTTTGGTATAGCTTCTCCTCCTAAACCTGTATTTACCTAGCTGAAAATAAGCCGTTCTTACCTTGGGATTCTCCGAATGATTTTCAATAAAACGACGAAACAAGAATTCCGCATCCTTGTTAAACAGCTCCAAAGCGCAAAGAGCCTCGTAATACTCTGCATTGACCCGAAGATCGGAGTTCGGATCATTAACATTTTTGATCACCTCAGAAAAAGCATGCTGAGCGGCACCATATTGCTCTTTTTCAAATAACTCCACACCCAATTTATATGAGAGCAATTTGTTATTGTATTGGGCTGTTTCTTGCGCACCAACCTTGTCCAATAATAAGAATAGAACAAGAGCGGTGATGCCCAATTTTAAAAGTAGAGAAATTCCTTTCTCCCTAGCGAGAAGTTTACCCAGGCTCATCAGAGGATGGTGAATGTCAATTTAATTTTGATAAAAATAGATATCTGCCATCCTCCTTGGGTGCTTCATGGCATAAGTTATCAACTTGCAAATGTTAAGAAGGAATCTGCTAAACAATGTGGTTTTACCCGCAGCTTTGGGTGGTATTAAAAATACATTACTTTTGCATTCCTTTTAGAGGACGGGGTGTGGCGCCCTCCTTCGCTCAGAGAGCTAGGGCGGACAAGTATATCCGTTAGCACATCAGTTCTTAGAATAAAGGTAGAAGTTGAAATTGAAATTTAGTTCGGGGTGTGGCGCAGTCCGGTTAGCGCACCTGCTTTGGGAGCAGGGGGTCGGGAGTTCGAATCTCTTCACCCCGACAAAAGAGAAGCCTCGCGCGAAAGTGCGAGGCTTTTTCATTGAATTAAAGCGAGAAGCCAGACTTTAAATTATTATTTACCTTTGACCTCGCGCAATAAAACACCTCGCTCGATCAAAGTATCATATAAGGTATGATACAAATCGCTAAATAAACTAGCACACAATGACGGCAAAAGCGACAAAAACGGAGAAGGAAGCGCCAAAATCAAAAGGCGGTTTTACTTCCATTCTTTTTTTGATGTTTTACTTGTGCATTTTAACATTCACCTTTTTTAAGGTATATAAGGACGTTTTTGACAAAAAGATAAATCTAGGAGGAGATAATGCATCTTACTATATCCTAGGCAATTCTATCGCTACGGGTGAAGGTTATACCGATATTTTCAAGAAGCAGGGCATCAGTCACAAAAAATTTCCTCCTGGGTACCCCGTAATAATTGCAGCGGTTACGAAGATTTTTTCCAATGATATTTTAACCATTAAAAGAGTGAATGGGTTTTTTCTTCTGTTATCCATTGGAGTAATGTTTTTAGTACTGTACGAGTTGACAGGAAATTTTCACTTGCCCTTTATAGCCTGCCTGTTCTCCTTGCTCAATTATCATTTATTGAGCTATTCAGTAATTATGATGAGCGAAATACCCTTTCTGTTTTTCTCCACACTGTGTCTCTGGCTGTTCTTAAAAACTGATTTCACCAAAGAATTGAAGAAGAACTGGATGTTTTTTCTGCTAATTCCCACAATAGCTTTTACCTATCACATTCGCTCAACGGGCCTGGCGCTTTTTGCCGGAATAGTGTTGTTTCTAATTTTCAAAAGAAACTGGAAATACCTGATCACAATTAGTGTCGGGTTTATCGCTATGGCTCTTCCCTGGTATTTGCGAACAAAAAGCTTGGGCGGAGGCGTTTACATGAATAAGATCATGCAGAAAAATCCGTACAGGCCTGAAATGGGTGAGCTGGAATTTGGCGACTGGTTTACTAGGTTCTGGAACAATCTGGAAAGATATATTACCAGAGAAATACCATCAGGCACCTTAAATTTTATTGCTACTCCCAATTATAAAGAGGCTGTAAGCTCAACCGAATGGGTAATCGGCCTCGTCGTCTTAATACTTATGCTCTTCGGATTAATGAAGGTGCAAAAGTATAAGGAGTTAATATTCTTTTACATTCTGGCAACTTTTGGAATTCTGTTGTTGTGGCCAGAAGTATGGTTTGGAATACGATTTTTGTTGCCATTAATTCCGCTACTCACCTTTTTGTTCATAAATGGTATTGTAGAAATAATCGTATTAAGTGGTCAAAAAGTGCTGAAAATAAAAAACCAAACCGGCATTCATATAGCGATAGTTGTAATGAGTGTAATTGGAATAAAAAGTTATGCTGAAGAACCCATAGACAAACTAAAGAAGCAGGCAAAAGGCACCTATGTTAGTAAATTCAACAACTACTTTGAATTGGCAATCTGGGTCAGAGACAATACGCCAAAAGAATCGGTAACCTGTAGTCGGAAGGCTGAACTTTTTTACCTCTATTCAAATAGATATACTACGGGCTACAGAAATACCTTTGACAAGGAAGAATTGGTTCAGGGCTTAATTAAAGCAGAAGTAGATTACGTTGTTATGGAACAACTGGGATATTCTTCAACGGGAAGATATTTATATCCCGCTATCAATAGATATCCTGAAAAATTTAAAATTATAAAACATCTAAAAAATCCGGATACGTATCTTATGGAGTTTTTACCTGAGCTTGGATATTGGGGAGAATGGAAGGATGACAAGAAAAATGGGCATGGCACTTATGCCTGGGCAAACGGACAAAAGTTTGACGGAATGTGGAAGAATGGAGTAAGAAATGGAGAAGGAATATTGCACTTCCAGAATGGCCAACAGATGGAGGCAACATGGACAAATGATAAGCTCAATGGAGAAGTGTTGATAAGATCTAAGGAAGGAAAGATAGTTGAGCGTAGCATTTTTAAGGACAATAAAAAGTTAAGGTACTTCAAAACGATAGATAGGTAAGGGTTCTGCAATGGAAGCAATTAAATTTGAGGAAGAAGATATTGTGGGTGAAGACACCCTGGACGTGATAAGCAGTGCGGGAAATTTCAACACCTGGATGTACCAAACCATTAAGCCGTATTGTAAAGGAAAAGTATTGGAAATAGGTAGTGGGATTGGAAATATATCTGAGTACTTAATGAAGGACGGATTCCCAATTATGCTCACAGATATTAGAACTGGGTATTGCGAAAAATTAATATCGCGGTTTAACGATAACTCATCATTTCTAGGTGCCAAAGTCATGGATTTGACGGACGTGGACTTTGAGCAAAAGTTTGCTGATCAGCTTCGATCCTATGACACCGTATTTGCTTTGAACGTGGTTGAACACATACAGAACGACAGCTTGGCAATTAAAAATTGCCGTAAACTATTGAAAGAGAATGGTCATTTGATCATTCTTGTGCCCTCATACAAAGGACTTTACAACAGATTTGATAAAGAATTAGGACATTACAGGAGATACACCAAGTCTGCGCTTGCTGGCATTTTCAAGGAAAACAAATTAGATATTATCCACAAGCAATATTTTAATTTCATTGGTATATTTGGCTGGTACGTTTCAGGAAAACTATTGCAAAACAAGAGTATCCCTGAGAGCCAGATGAAACTTTATAATATGTTAATTCCTATCTCCAGAATAATTGATAATATTATTTTCAACCTATTAGGACTCTCCACAATCGTGGTGGGGAAAAAATAGTAATACTTATGAGTAAAACACTCTCCATAGTAATACCGGTGTATAATGAAGAGGCGACCATCCATCTAATTTTGAACAAGATTCAAAAGGTTAACCTGGCAGAAGGAATGCAAATGGAGGTGATTCTTGTGAATGATTGTTCATCCGACAATACAAAAGAATCTATTTCAACATATCAATCCGAGAATTCTTCGCTCTCAATAAAATACTTTGAACATTCAGTGAATAAGGGAAAAGGAGCTGCCCTTCATACGGGAATCGCGGAAGCTACCGGAGATTATTTAATTATTCAGGATGCCGACCTTGAATATGATCCCGAGGAGTACAATGATTTGCTGAAGCCGATGTTAAGTGGTAATGCAGATGTAGTTTATGGCTCAAGATTTATTGGTGGAAGGCCCCATAGGGTTCTGTTTTTCTTTCATACGATCGGAAACAAGTTGCTGACGTTGATGTCAAATGTGTTCACCGGTTTAAACATTACGGATATGGAGACCTGCTACAAACTCTTCAAGACAGAAATGATACAAGGCATTAAGCTTCAGGAAAACAGATTTGGTTTTGAGCCCGAGGTAACCGCTAAGATTTCCCGAATTACTGATATAAGAATATATGAAGTTGGCATTTCCTATTACGGCAGAACTTACGCTGAGGGAAAAAAAATTAATTGGAAAGATGGTTTCAGAGCACTGTACTGCATTATAAAATATGGCGCTCTCAAAATGAACTAGGACAGCTAATTATTTCCATTGCCTTCAAGTCCTTCAAGCAACTCTTTTAACTCAAGATAATCCGGATTAGAGTGTGCTTTACCATCAATGATTAACGTTGGAACTACCCTCCTACCCTGATTTACCTTCATGACTTTTTGCGCTGCATCCTCATCCTTATCGATGTCTATGTATTCATATTCCAAACCGAAATCCTCAAGAATAGCCTTCGACCTGTTACAGTCCGCGCACCAAGGAGTACCATACATTATTATTTTCTTCATTATTTAAACTAAAGTGCAGACCCTTTTATCACTAGTATCTTCAGAAAGGTTTTATGATTGGATAAGAGATTAAACTTTGGAAAGGCTCTAAATGATTATTTTTTCTGAAAGCTATCCATAAACAAGGCATAATTGAAGTAGTAGCCTCCAACTGCCAAGCCACTAATGTCAATCTCGGCTGAGGTGCCTTTATCGACAAGATTACCTGCCTCATTAAAAATTTCATACATGGCTTCTTCAGTAATCTCAATAATCGTTTCATCAGCGTTAAAACTCCAACTAACAGAACTTTTCAAATCTTGAAGTTTAACAAAAATCTCAACAGGAGGAACTCGCTTCTTGGCTCTACCTTTTTTCCTAAGTCGAAAAATATTGTTTCCAGCGAAGAGCTTCACTTGAAATTCACAGTAATCTCCTTTGAGTGCAGTGGGATCAACACCGCCCATATCCACCCATTTGTTCCACTTATGCTGCTGAATTCTATAATCTTCCAAATTGGCATCTGGATTTAAATACCATTTTATTAATCCGCTTTCGTTTATTGAGTTCCCATCTCCAGAGGTATTCTGTGAAACAGGTTCCTCAGCAACTTGTACTACCAAAGGAGTAACCGATGTTTCCTCAGCAATAGTTTCTTCTTTTTCCTGTTCCTTCACCTCATCGCCACAAGAGATAAGAACCGTTGTAGTAATTACCAACAACAAAATCCTATACATAATTTTCCTTTTGATTATTCAAGCATCGCTAAATATATACAATTAGGAGAAATAGTTCAGCTAATTCTTAGACCAAACCCATGAGCTTATCGCTTTTACCATACTTATGGTCGACGTGGAATGGCTACCTTTTGGTAATAACCAACACCTTTTTGTTAAAATCCGCTGCAGCGTTAATTACTTTTTGATATTGATCAAATACTTCCACAGGAAATTGAATCTGTGCATAATACTCTTCAACAATAATGCTAAGTTTATTTCCGTCGAGTTTATACTTAGACGTGAATGCCATAAGTGTTTCACCGTCTTTATTATACGACACATCCATATCCAACACATGAAGATTCGTAGCCTGATAATCACTGGGAATTTTAACGTTAATTTCCCGGTAATAGATCCGGTTGTAGGTATTTTCAATTCCCTGAACTCTCGTTTCTTCAGTATACATCTCAACTTGAGCACCAATAAGATCTCCAACTTTCAGTAATATCTTGTCTCCGGCTTTTTCAATAAACTTTCCTGTTTCAAACTCTGCTTTAACAATAAGCGGATTAATCCCAATATCCTGCGGCGTGCCATTTTCAAGTATAATAAAATTCGCTTCTTCATTATCCACGATGTATTCCATCAATGATTTTAACAACTTTTCCTGACCATCCTCTGAAATATTGCCGTAAAAACTCTGAATATCATTCGCATAATAACCTGTTGTTTTGTTGGTTACTTTAACAACTGGCCTCAGTATATCCTCTGTGAGGTCCACATCTATGTATAAATTGTTTGTAGACTTTTTACATTCAAGAGGACGAATAAATTTAACCTTCCCAACCGCAGTTTTCATTGAACCTATTTCAATTACTTTCAGAAAAAGGCCGTAGTTATTTGTGTATTCCCATGGAATTAAGCCCAGCCTGTAAGAAACATCTGTAGGATCTAGGTAGTCATCAAACTCAGGAAAATAGAACAGATAGTTTACGAGATAATTATACGTCTCAAAATCCGGATCGAACCTTCGATTCATCCGACTGCATGTAAGTACCACCTGATGTTTTATATCCAGTTCATTCATTAGGTTGGCGTAGAGTCTTACGATACCTACATCATTGGCAACCTTGTTAATCAATATTGCACTGAGATCTTCCAATTGTGGCACATTTGCATCATAATACCCATAATTGGATTTAATATAATCTTCAAGCTTTCTTACCTTTTCCTTGGCATCACTTTCAGAAGACACTCCAGTTTCTTTAGCAATTTTTCTCAACTTCTTAATTACCGAATTGGGGAGTTCCTTGTACACGGACCCAAAAATTACCTTTGACGCTTCTCCGAAAGAAGTCATGTCCTTGGAGCCATCTGCTGAATTCTCGTCCAGTTTGTACAGAATTGCCTTCGCATTGGCATCATTCGCTGCAAACAGTTCATCCTTGAGCATTGGGACATCAGCCAATTCCAGAAACCAGCGATTCCTACCTTGAATCACCGTATCAACTTCTACCTCCTTAAATGCATTTAGCGATTTAAAAGCGAAGTGTAAATTACCAGGAGCTATCAGATCAAATTCCACATTTGTTCGATGCATTTTATCCTGAAAAGTTTCAGATTTTCCAGAATAACCGGGAGATTTCACAGCGACATAGAGATATTCCACTAAACTACCTACCTCAACTCCTTCCAGAGCAAAGTATTTATAGCTTCTCGAGTTCTCCTCATCTTTGGACTCCTTAATATCTGACTCATCCAACACAATTACGTTTCCATCCTTTTGGATAACCCGAGCCTTATTAACAATGAAATTTATTATTCTTCCCGTGGGTATGTAAATCCGGTTATTGCGTTCTATGCCTTTCTCGGTGCTGACATAAATAATTCGGTGCTTTAAGTATACCTCCGTAAATCTCCCATCAATAAATATAAATTCAATGGCTCTTTTATCCTTGACAATTACCTCGTGCTCTGCCTCGTCTGCTGTCTTTGCCCCCTCCAGATAGCGATCTGGAATCATTGAATCAATCTTTAACTCCTTATCCCAGTCGTAGTCTTTGTAGTAGGTGTCCTGTGCGAAGGCAGAGCTCACAAGAATCGCCATGATAATACCGACTATTTGAACCTTCATCTTACTTAAGCTTTTTTAGAATTACCACTTCACTATAACTATTCGCCCGGGATTTTCTCACATCATTCCATGCGGAAAAATTATCAGGTGAAAGTTCCAAATAATCTTCATAAACCTGCTCTTCCATTCTAAGTAACCCAGCAGATTCCTTATAGTACTTTATGGCATAACCTGTAAAATCCGTCGAGCCACTGCTATTTTCCGGAACATATGATATTTCATATCCCTCTGGTATCTCCAGGAAAACGTTGGTGGTACTCGTGTATTTATGATCTATCACAATGGAATTTTCTCTTTCCTTATCTATTTTATCCCTAATACTTGATTTTGAAAGATGCATATTTATATAAAGTTCGTCTGCAGATAATGTTACATAGTCTTCAATTGTAAAATTGATTGCTAGCGCAATTGGCAGATCGCGGTTGGCTACATTCTCAAACTTTGCAGATATGATGTCGCATTTGTTGTTTCCCTTCGTATAATATCTCTCAACAAATTCCTTTCTCTCCTTGTCAGACTTAGAACTAACTGCGGCTCTCAAAGCAGAAGCACTCAGACCAGAAGCCTGATAAACAGAGTTGCCAACAAGCATTCCACTACTCTTTATGTAAAGATATGTAGTGTCATCCTCTAAATTCATTGATTTATCTGCAATGGGAACTTTCCTTACAATATAATTGGAACTATCAAAGTGGATCAAGGCCTCTTTACCTTGTATAAAACCAGTTGTAAGATCAAGTGATACAACAGAGCCTGTGGCATCTAGGAAATAATATTTATCACCATCGATGTAAGTAACAATCATGTGATTATCAACGATTGGAGATACCAACTCGTTGTACCGGTAAGGGATATCCCTTGAGCCAATCCAGGTGAAATAAGATTTTATTCCGGCCATTTTCAACATCTCATTTGTGAGGCTGGACATCCCTTTACAATCTCCATATTTATTCTTGCAAACTTCTGTTGCAGGTTTTGGTATAAAGCCCTCCATGTCAGCTTCAAAGGCTATGTACTTTATGTTATCCTGCACCCAATAGTAGATTTGCTTTACCTTCTCATAATCCGAATCCGTACCGTCTGTAATGGAATCCACTAATTCCCTTATTTCTTTTGACTCTACGTCATTAACCTTCCCCAACAAGGTGGAATACCATCGGTTTAAATCGACCAGATCCTCCAATATTTTTGTTTCCTCTCCCTTGAATTTGTAGCTTTTTATTTTGGGAACAACATGCGGCAGGAAAGACTGCACTGGCGGTCCTGCAGATTCAGACTTGTACTTTTTATCTACAGTAGAAGACCAGGAATAGCTCGTTCTACTCTTACCTATCTCCTTTTTAAAATTGAGTTCCTCAGCCGTGGAATTGAAGTAGGCAAAATCCATATCTACA
>NVRZ01000081.1 GCA_002401055.1 Bacteroidota bacterium | reverse complement strand
TGAGCACAAGGAATAGCACCTACGGATTTCCTCACCCCCAACATTTATCTTTAATGTGATGTATTGTCCTTGTATATAAGCGAAGTCCTTCGATAACGCCTCAGGAATTTCAAATGCAATTGAAACGCACTCAGATGTTTCCTTTACAATATTTGAAACCGTTAATTTTTGGAATTTTGCCATGCTTTTTGATAAATGGTGTGCAAAAATATCATTTTTACAGTTCTATTTACGCTATTAATGTATGATTCAAATCAGTGCTGCGATCATTTTTTTAAGAAACTAATTTGATTAATTTTGTGAGGTATCCTGATCTAATCAATCTATATAACATGGGTGAATCCAAAGAAGAGCTAGCATTTCAAGAAAAGATTGACAACGATATTAAGATTGAACCAAAAGACTGGATGCCAGATGAGTACAGGCAAATGTTGATCCGTCAGGTGTCCCAACATGCGCACTCCGAAATTGTTGGTATGCTTCCAGAAGGAAACTGGATAACAAGGGCTCCTTCCCTGCGAAGAAAAGTTGGATTACTTGCCAAAGTGCAAGACGAGGCAGGGCATGGGTTATATCTTTACAGTGCTACGGAATCTCTCGGAATAGATAGGATAAAGCTGATTCAACAGCTTCATAATGGAGAGTCTAAATATTCAAATATTTTCAATTACCCTACTCTTACCTGGGCAGATATCGGAGCTATTGGATGGTTAGTTGACGGAGCGGCAATAATGAATCAAGTATCATTACAAAGAACTTCTTATGGCCCATATTCAAGGGCGATGGTTCGCATCTGTAAGGAAGAGAGTTTTCATCAACGTCAGGGTTACGAAATAATGACCGCTCTGTCTAACGGAACGGACAAGCAAAAAGCTATGGCTCAGGATGCAACCAACAGGTTTTGGTGGCCATCACTAATGATGTTTGGACCTTCAGATAAGGATTCGATACACAGTAGCAAATCAATGATCTGGAAGATTAAAAGAGAATCTAATGATGAGTTGCGTCAGCAGTTTGTAGACCGCGCGATAGCACAAGGTGAACTAATTGGTATGACCTTCCCTGACCCTGACTTAAAATGGAACGAAGAAACCGGCCATTATGATTTCGGTGAGATTGACTGGGCAGAGTTTAAAAATGTAATTAATGGCAACGGACCTTGTAATAAAGAAAGAATTCGTGCGAGAGTAAAAGCAGATGTAGATGGTAAATGGGTACGAGATGCTGCACTTGCATATGCCAACAACGTATAATACTATCCTAACTAAATGAGTGAAAAAGAAACAGAAGATAGTCAGTTGCCACTTTGGGAGGTTTTTATTCAAAGCAAGCCAGGACTGGCACACAAACATGCTGGAAATGTTCACGCAACTGACGGCGAGATGGCACTTCAAAACGCACGTGACGTATACGGTCGGAGAAATGAAGGTATAAGTATGTGGGTAGTACCTGCCAACGCGATTACCGCGTCAACCCCAGAAGATCAGGGTTCATTTTTTGATCCGGCAAATGACAAGGTGTATAGACATCCTACCTTCTATGAACTGAAGGATGGTGTAAAATTCATGTAAGTGAAAATGAGTCAAAACGATTCTCTTTATTCATATTGCTTGCGATTGGGTGACAACTCGCTCATTTTGGGACATAGGCTCTCCGAATGGTGTGGACATGGACCTTTTCTGGAAGAAGATATTGCCTTAACTAATATTGCGCTCGACCTGGTAGGGCAATCAAGAATGTTTTTGCAATATGCTGCCGAGCTTAAAGGTGGGGATTCAACTGAAGACTCGTTGGCTTACCTAAGAGAAGAAAGAGAATATCTAAATGCATTACTATCTGAGCAACCCAATGGCGATTTCGCTGTAACCAACTCCAAGAACTATCTTTTCAGCGTATTTAATTACCATCTCTACTCTGAATTATCAAATAGTAAAGACGAAAAAATTAAAGCTATCGCTGAAAAATCTATCAAGGAAGTGGCATATCATGTAAGACATTGTGGTAAATGGATGGTTCGGCTTGGCAAAGGAACGGAAGAGAGTCATCAACGTTTACAGGATGCTGTTAATGACATTTGGATGTATACGGATGACATGTTTGAATCTGATGAGAATACAGACTTGTTGGTTGAGCAGGGAATGGCGGCAAACCTGAATAAAGTTCGTTCTAACTGGTTAAAGGATGTAACAGAACAACTTAAGGAGGCAACTATTGATATCCCTACAGATACCTGGATGATGAAAGGAAGTTTGCAAGGAAAACACTCCGAGCACTTGGGATTTCTGTTGGCGGAGATGCAGACTATTCCTAGAACATTTCCTAACTCAGAGTGGTAAATTTGAACTATGTCTACCGCTCAGCTCTCAAAAACACAGAAAATTTTCGATCTATTATCTGAAGTGATGGATCCTGAAATTCCCGTTATCAACGTCGTTGAAATGGGCATTGTAAAGGACATATCCTTAGAAGATGGTGTTTCAGTATCGATTACGCCAACCTACTCTGGGTGTCCGGCTATGAATATAATTGCAACGGACATCAAGACCAAGCTTCAGGATAACGGACATACCGAGGTGAAAATAATTGAAGTTTTATCTCCTGCATGGACAACGGATCTGATGACAGATGAGGCCAGAGCCAAATTAGAAGCGTACGGAATCGCTTCTCCTAATAGATCATCGGTCAATAATTCTGACCCAGTTGGCACACCGAAAGAATGCCCTAACTGCAAGTCTGCCAATACTAAACTAAAAAGCCATTTCGGATCCACTCCTTGTAAGGCCCTCTATGTATGTGTTGATTGCCTGGAACCATTCGATTATTTTAAATGTCATTAAATAAATAACCATGGATTACAAGCTGATCAAATTTGAAATTACCAATGCCGTGGCTAAGATCACCTTGAACCGTCCTGAAGTATTAAACAGCTTTAACAAAGCAATGAGCACTGAAGTACAAAATGCTCTTGACCATTGCTCGACTGATGATTCCATAAGAGCAATTCTTTTTACTGGTGAAGGCAGAGGATTTTGCGCCGGTCAGGACCTTGAAGAAGCAATGGCGCCTGATATCAAGATTGAAGTTATTGTGCGCACTACTTACAATCCAATGGTTTTAAAAATAAGGGAGATAGAGAAACCGGTGATTTGTGCAGTTAATGGAGTTGCTGCCGGAGCGGGTGCCAATATTGCTTTTGGGTGTGACCTCACGTTGGCCGCAACAAGTGCAAAGTTCATTCAGTCATTCATTAAAATTGGCCTTATTCCAGATAGCGGTGGAACGTATATATTACCTAGACTAGTTGGCATGCAAAGAGCAGCGGCTATGACCATGCTCGGCGACAAAATGACTTCGGAAGAAGCACAACAGCTCGGGTTAATTTACAAAGTTGTAGATGACGAGCAATTAATGGAGGAAGCTATTGCCCTGGCAGAAAAACTCGCGCAAATGCCAACTGTTGGACTGGGTTTAACAAAACGAGGACTCAACCATGGACTAAAAGTAGATTTGCCTACCCAATTAGAATTTGAAGCTGGAATTCAGGCAGAAGCGGCGGCTAGTAAAGATTATAAAGAAGGGGTTAATGCCTTTTTGGAAAAACGAAAGCCTGTATTTAAAGGAAAATGAAAATTACAATTCCGGCAGAAATAGTTGAGGAACGAATCTTTTTAATAAGAGGTGTTAAGGTAATGATTGACCGAGACCTTGCGGAGCTGTATGGGGTAGAAACGAAGTACCTGAACAGGCAAGTAAAACGAAACATCGATAGATTTCCGAAGGAGTTTATGCTCCAACTCTCGCTTGAAGAGAAAAACGAACTGGTGACAAATTGGCACCGGTTCGAATCAATGAAACATTCCACCAAGCTGCCTTATGGATTCACTGAAAATGGTGTAGCAATGCTTGCTACTGTACTTAGGAGCGACAGAGCCATAAAAATAAGTATTCACATAATTAAAACATTTGTGAAACTTCGACAGGTAATTTCAACACATAAGGAACTAGCATCCCAGCTAAGCAAATTAGAAGATAAAGTTGACAATCATGATAGCTCTATTAAAGCTATCTTCGAGGCAATTCAACAATTATTAGAGCAGCCTAAAAAATCCAGAAAAAGGATCGGATACAAAATAAACGAGCGATAAGTGGCAAGCAATAATGCATCAATAATAGGAATAGTAGGCGCTGGCGCAATGGGTTCTGGAATAGCGCAAGTAGCGGCAACAGCGGGCAATAATGTTGTTCTATTTGATTCAAACAAAGAAGTACAAGATCAGGCTAAAGAACTGATCGGCAAGATGCTGACCAAATTACATGACAAAGGTAAGCTGGAAGAGTCCGTTGAGGAAATCGTGGGTAGAATAACCTACGCAGAGGACATTGATGAATTCAAATCTTGTGATTTAGTAATTGAGGCGATTGTTGAGAATTTACAGATCAAAAAAAATGTTTTTGAAGAGATTGAATCAGTAGTTAGCAAAACATGCATCATAGCAAGTAATACCTCCTCGCTTTCTATTGCCTCCATCGCAGCAGCTTGCAAAAGGCCAGAACGTGTAATCGGAATACATTTCTTTAATCCGGCCCCGCTAATGCCTTTGGTGGAGATCATATCTGCTGTGCAAACAGACGCAGACTTGAACTCCAAAATGAAGGAAACCTTAGAATCCTGGGGAAAGGTGCCTGTTTCTGCCCAAGACACACCTGGATTTATAGTCAACCGAATTGCCAGGCCATTTTACGGAGAAGCCATCCGTATACTAGAGGAAGATCTCGCTAACGTCCCGACCATTGACTGGGCAATGAAAGAAATAGGCGGATTTAAAATGGGCCCTTTTGAATTGATGGATTTTATTGGAAATGACATCAACTATGAAGTTACAGCCACGATTTTCAAGGAGTTCTTCTTTGATCCTCGTTACAAGCCTTCGTTCACACAAAAACGTATGGTAGAGGCCAATCGACTTGGAAGAAAAACGGGCATTGGATATTACATCTACGGTGAAGATGCAAATAACCTAGATCCAGACAGGAATGATGGACTCGGAGAATATATCGTGAATAGAATAGTATCTATGTTGATCAATGAGGCGGCCGACGCTTTGTATTTGCACGTAGCCACGAAAGAGGATATTGATCTGGCCATGACCAAGGGAGTAAATTACCCTAAGGGTTTGCTAGCCTGGGCCGATGAAATCGGAATTGATACCTGCCTGAAATCTCTGGAAGAGCTGCAGGCGGAATATGGGGAGGATCGGTATAGACCGTGTCCATTACTCAGAAAAATGGTAAAAAAGGGGAGTAAGTTCTACGATTGATAATGCCAGTAAAATTTCTAATTCCTCTAATTTCTAATAGCTCAAAGCAATTTCCAGATACTCGTTTAAAAATTAGGTCAATTAGACATTAGAAATTCTACCTACATGTGTCTCATACTCTTCGCCAATAATGTCCATCCGAAATATAAGCTGATTCTAGTTGCCAACCGAGATGAGTTTTACAAACGCCCGACTCGACCTGCCCAATGGTGGGAGGATAAAAGTGATGTGTTGGCTGGAAAAGATTTAGAAGGTGGAGGTACCTGGATGGGTATATCAAAATCTGGAAGAATTGCGGCACTAACCAATTACCGAAAGCTTCCCGTCAATGAAAAATACAATTCAACCAGGGGAAAACTGGTGACAGATTTTTTGGATGAGAGCATTTCTAGAACGGACTACCTCAAAAAGCTTGAGGATTCAAGTAATGACTATGACGGATATAATCTGGTTTTCGGGAATGCAGATCAGCTCACTTATTATTCCAATAAAGGAGGAGAGGAAAGTGATGTTGAACCAGGAATACATGGACTAAGCAATGCACTACTAGATACGCCTTGGCCGAAGGTTAAACTTGGTAAAGAAGCATTGTCTACAATTGTAAATGAATCTGAGGATATAGTTCCAGACCGGTTGTTTGAAATATTGCACAACACTGACCTTGCTCCAGATGAAGAACTGCCAGATACAGGAATCGGTATTGAGTATGAGCGTGTTCTCTCTGCGGCTTTTATTAATCCAATATCTATTGGATCCCCGGATTATGGAACGCGACTAAGCACTGTTATACTTATAGATAAAGAGAATAAAGTTCATTTCGAGGAGAGAGCATTTGTTCCTGAATCGAATAATTTATTCAAGTTTATTGTATCATGAAGTTAAAAGCCGGCGACGATATAGTTTCATTCTCTTCCATTGATACAATGGGAAATAATGTGTCTACCGACGACTATCGAGGAAAGAAGTTCATGATATCTTTTTTTCGATATGCGGAGTGCCTGTTCTGTAACTTGCGCATGCATGAACTGATTAAAAAATTTCCTGAACTGGAAAAGGAGGGACTGAGCATAATCGCCATTTTTCAGTCCCCCGCTGAGGATATTGACAGTAATATTGGCAAATTGAATCCGCCTTTTCCGTTAATTCCCAATCTGGATCGCTCCTTGTACAAACAATACAGCGTAACCATACGCAACCCGCTTGGCTTATACAAAGGGTACATGCAGTGGGGAAAAGCACTTCATGCTTTCAGCAAGGGCCACTTTATTAAAGTGGGAAAAGGCAGTAGGTCCTTAATCCCTGCTGACTTCCTGATAAATGAGGATCACACCATTCACACGGCCTTCTACGGAACAGATATTACCGAGCATGTGCCAATGAGACAGATTCAGGATTTTTTGAAATAAAGCCCTCTTACAAATAGGATACAGGTGTATCTTATTTTTGGTAAATTTGGGATACACTCATTCGCTAATTAATACACTGATTATGGCATATTTCACGAAAGACTTTACCGACTTCTTTAAAGAATTAGCAGGAAACAACAACAGAGATTGGTTCACGGCTAACAAAAAGCGTTATGAGGAATCTGTTAAGGAGCCCTTTGAAGTATTTGTTACTGATTTAATTGCGCGTATCGCCAAAGATGACAAACGGATAAATATGACCGCTAAGGAATCCGTATTTAGAATATACAGAGATGTACGCTTTGGAAAAGATAAAACACCTTATAAGATTCAGGCATCTGCATTAATCTCTCCTGGAGGGAAAAAGGATAAATCCACGCCTGGAGTTTATCTGCAAATGAGTGCAGAAGATGTACGGTTTTATTCTGGTTCTCATGCCTTAGATAAAGATCAATTGCACAGTGTAAGGAGCTTTATCGGTGATAACCTAAACCGCTTTGACAAGGTGACTAGCGAGAAAAACTTCAAAGAGAATTTCAGTGAAATTCTAGGTGAGAAGCACAAACGCATTCCTCCTGAATTTCAGGAGTCCTTTGAAAAGCAGCCACTCATTGCTAATAAGTCATTCTACTTCTTTGCCAAGTTCAAACCGGGCATTGTCACAGATCCGAAGTTACTTGACAAAATCATGGAACAATATAAGTTTGCAAAGCCGGTGATGAAGTTCTTTGATGAGGCGATGAATAGCTAGGTAAATTACTAATTAACCTAATTTCTAATTGACCTAATTATTTGTAGACATTAGTTTTTGGGAATTGGACCTTGATTAGAAATTAGAGCAATTAGAATAATTAGAAATTTTAACAATGGAGTCTAAAAATCTCGCTACGAAAGTAGTGGATAAGATGTACAACAATGATCCCTTTAGCCAGTGGCTGGGAATTGAACGTGTAGAAGACGGCGAAGGAACTTCTACTCTTAAAATGACAGTGCGCAAGGAAATGCTAAACGGTTTTGATATTGCGCACGGTGGCATCACGTACTCCCTTGCGGATAGTGCGCTGGCCTTTGCCTCTAATTCTCACGGAATAAAAAGCGTTTCCATTGAAACTGGTATCTCCCACATTAAAGCCGTAAAGGAAGGTGATGTATTAACTGCAACAGCCAAAGAATTAAGTTTGAGCAATAAGGTTGGGATCTATGAGGTGACAGTATCCAATCAGGATCATGTTATGGTGGCCCTATTTAAAGGAACAGTATACCGAACTGGTAAGGAGTGGTTTTCGGATAATCAAGATAAAAAATGAAAGAAGCATACATAGTAGAAGCAGTACGAACACCGATCGGCAGTTTTTGCGGTTCATTGGCTTCGGTTAGAACTGATGACCTAGCAGCACTGGTTTTGAAAAAATTAATTGAGAAAAATTCCTCTCTTGACCCGATGGCTATTGAGGATGTGATTATGGGTTGTGCCAACCAGGCAGGTGAAGACAATAGAAATGTGGCTCGGATGGCTTTGTTATTGGCAGGACTTCCTTTTCAAGTGCCAGGAGAGACCGTTAACAGGCTTTGCGCTTCGGGTATGTCGGCGGTAATTCATGCGGCCAGAGGAATTTCTACGGGTAACGGTGATATATATATCGCCGGTGGCGTTGAAAATATGACACGAGGACCCTGGATAATTTCAAAAACTTCTACTCCTTATGGTAGAAACGCAAAGATGGAAGACAGTAGCTTCGGCTGGCGATTTATCAATCCTAAAATGGAAGAGTTATATGGCACAGAAGCTATGGGTGAAACTGCTGAAAACCTAGCTGAGTTGCATAAAATCAACCGAGAGGATCAAGACAAATTTGCTGCCTGGTCGCAGGAAAAAGCTGCTGCCGCACAGGAGGCGGGCAGATTCGTAAAAGAGATTATTTCGGTTGAAATCCCCCAACGCAAGGCTGATCCGATCATATTTGAGCAGGATGAATTTATTCGGGGTGCAACGACAACTGAAGTGCTTTCCAAGTTGAAACCAGCATTCAAAAAAGATGGGACCGTTACCGCTGGTAACTCCTCTGGACTAAATGACGGTGCTGCAGCAATGCTGATTGCCTCTGAAGAAGGCATGAAAACACACAGCCTTCAACCCTTAGCTAGAATCGTTTCCTCGGCTGTGGTAGGTGTTGAACCCCGAATAATGGGAATTGGACCTGTTGAAGCTTCTCAAAAAGCCTTAAAGCGAGCGGGATTATCATTGGATGACATGGACATTATAGAACTCAATGAAGCATTTGCAGCGCAAAGCCTGGCCGTAACCAGAAACCTGAGTTTATCTGATGACGATGCCAGAATCAATCCAAATGGCGGAGCAATAGCTCTGGGCCATCCACTGGGCATGTCCGGTAGCCGAATTCTTCAAACTGCCGCATTAGAGCTAAAAGAGCAAAACAAGAAATATGCCTTAGTTACTATGTGTATTGGACTTGGGCAAGGGTATGCTACTGTAATCGAAAAGGTTTAGCCGCAACCGTACCATTAAAATTCGTAGTCAATTTTGATGTAATTCTGAGAGACAAATAATCTCAAACTCCAAAAATTAGATTCTTCGCTGCGCTCAGATTTACAAAACCTCTAAGAGTTTCTATTTTTTCTTCTTAGCGACAAATAATCCAGATAGTAGAGAACTTTTATTGAAAAGCTATTGGTTTGAGGCAAGTCACTCAAGGCTTCGAAGTTTTTGAAATAGTCATCTGCAATTTCGGAACCCTTATGCAGAATTGAATTTTTCCAGACTATTTTGATCTCGCTTCCTGGTGCAAAAACCCAAGTATAAACCAAATCTATATTGAACGCATTAAAATTGACATTGTGTAGTGAGTATCCCGAAGTGTCAATACCCGAGTAATCGGAATCGGTCAAATAACCGCTTTGGTCCAGTACGGAGAAGTCTTTATACTGAGCTGTTGACCAGTAGTGCCTTACGCGCAAACCCAATCCCATGCGGTTGGTGAATATATAGGCGGCTTCCAACTCATTGATAAGTGTTAGCAAATCTCTCTTCCCAAAAATAATATTGTCGACGCTATCGATAGTAGCATACCCTATGTCGTTAATGAAATTGTATGACTCAATTTCATATTTGAAGGATAGATGATCGTTTAACCTGAATCTGGGTTCCAGGGTAACATTGACGTTGTAGCGGCCGGATTCATCAAAGGTCCGTAGATTTGCATTTCCATCCAGTGCGAACTTTTTGCGATAATCTGAAGAGAAGAAGCCGCCAAAATTGAAGTCAGTGGGATTGGTGTAACGCCTTCCCCAGACCCTGGGTTCAAAGTAGTCATAGGTTTCTATAGGCTGATAACTCATGAACATTCCAGCCGTCATAAAATTTCTGAAAGTTGCACCTACATTGGTTGAAAGATCTAATTGAGAAAAAATATCGGGCTTGAATAGCCTCTCATAGCTGATACTCAAATTAGACCATGACCTGAGTATATTCCAATAGGGTTTGTAAACGTTATAGCTTAAAAAAGCACCCATTCCGAGCGAATTGTTATTGTATAGGAATCCCAGATCGTTAGGATCATAAGTATCGCTTTCGGTGAAGTACCATACTCCATATTGGAAATTGCCACCAATTTTCGCCAATTTCAAGCCATATTTAAATCCGAGGTCCAAGCTGTCAGGATTGTTGTAGAATTTCTGACTCAAAGCACCTCCCACATCCAATGAGATACTATTCTTTTTATTTCGCAATTTAAATTCCGCCCCCGTAACATTCGCATCCATCTTAGCAGCCTCTCTAAAAACATGTGTGTTTATGAAGCCAATTGAAGAATTATTCTTTAGAGCCTGATCTAATACAAATACATTGTAGTTGACCATTGGTTCAGTTAGAATCGCTCTGTCTACTCCCAACGAATCTCTAACTGTAGCGAAGGTCCTCGCAGTTACCGCATTTAATACGCCGATTCCGAGATTCCCTTTTGTTCTACCTGATACCTTGGTGGAATTGATCAGTTGTACCTCATTAGGGTTCTCAATTATGGCCTCGCCACTTTCGAGTTGGTCCTCGACATCATAATAGCCTCCCGGAGTGCCCCCAATCCTTCGGGAATAGAATAAACCTCCTTTGTTGAAGAGCTCGGTCCCTTCCATAAAGAAAGGCCTCCTTTCATCAAATCGCACTTCAAAGGGCGATAAATTCAGTACCTGATTATCAGATTGTACCTGTCCGAAATCGGGAATCAAAGTCATGTCCAGCGTGAAGGCATCGTTGATACCATATTTGATATCCATGCCACCATTTAAGGAATAGGCATCGGAGCTGCTACCTGTAGCAGGAACCTTGTAATTTTCGTAATAAGCGGAGACATAAGGAATAAAGGCCAATCGAAATGGTGAATTGCAGCATAACCAGTCCGTTGCGCAGATGTCCATTTTTCATGCCGCCAGCGATTTTTCCTTTTAAGACCGTTATAGGTGCAAAGGACGAAATATACACAGA
>NVRZ01000080.1 GCA_002401055.1 Bacteroidota bacterium | reverse complement strand
AAAAGGCAGCTTGAATTACGTTTTCATCTTCTATGACGCGATGATCATTTTCGCTCAAAAGCATTTTACCAAGCAAAATGCGAAAGTATATTCCGTGCTGCTGAGATCGGCTATTTACCTAAGAGCCTTGCTAGCGGTAAGCAGTAGAGTTCTTTCAACGGTAATTCTTCCTGTTATTGATTCCCTTACACTTTTGGGAGGAATGATAGTAATTGTCAGAGCTTGGGAGCAGCGAATTAAATTTCCAGACGGAGGCACGTACCCCGAAGCACTTCTGGCGTTTGTAGTTCCAATGTACATCTTTATCTGGCTGCTCTCGATTTTTATATCTGGAGGATATGACAAGCCAATGAAGTTTTCCAAAATTCTCCAGGGAATTATTATAGGCACACTGGTAATACTAGTGGGCTATGCACTTGTGCCTGATGCTTGGCGATTCTCTAGAGCATTAATCATCATCGGAGCTGCGTATACTGCATTGTCCATGATAATGGTGAGAATGCTATTGCGCGTCTTGAAGCTGAAGTTTATAATCGGAGAAACAGATCGAACCAGGAAAATCCTAATTGTTGGGTCAAGAGAAGAGTTCGACCGTGTTGCTAGTCTTTTGTCTCAAACCGAAGTGAACTATTCCATAATCGGAAACATTTCACTTGACTCATCTGATGGTCAGGAGGCCAATCAATCTTTGGGCGCGTTGGATCAATTGAAGGATATCGTGCATGTGTACAAGGCGAATGAAGTAATATTTTGCTCTAAAGATATATCGTCAAATCAGATAATTGATCAGATGGCGAAACTGGATGCCGGTATCGTAAACCATAAGATAGCTCCGCCAGAAAGTCTTCACATCATAGGAAGCAGTTACGCAAGCTCATCCGGTAGTTTATATGTAATTGACGTTAACTCAATAACAAAACCTGGTAATTTAAGGAGTAAGCGCATATTTGATTTATTGGGGAGTGTCATGGCCATTGCGCTGTCGCCAGTATTAATATTTGTGGTGTACAATCCAATTAAATTTTTTGCGAACATAGTTGGAGTAATTGCGGGCAATCTTACGTGGGTGGGTTATATCAACATCGGATTTAAGAACAAACAGAATCTTCCCTCTCTTAGATCAGGAGTATTGAACCCAGCAGACAGGTTTGAGCTCAATGAAATGGTAAATGAGAACCTCGAAAACATCAATCTTTTATACGCCAAAGACTACAGTATCATCAACGATTCTAGGATCGTTCTGCGCGGTATGCGAAACTTAGGGAGATAAAGGAACTCTATTTTGTAAGGATAAGTATCATTTTAAGATGGCCAAATAGCAATTATTAGCCTAAATATTTTAATTTTATCATCCCATTTAACCCCGATCAATGGCTCAGACCGATGTGATATTGCCCAAAATGGGCGAAAGTGTTGCTGAAGCAACTATTACCAAGTGGCTTAAAGCCGTTGGTGATACTGTCGAAGCTGACGAATCCCTGGTTGAAATTGCTACGGATAAGGTTGATTCAGAAATCCCCTCGCCTGTTGGTGGAGTAATAGCTAAAATACTAGCGCAAGAAGGTGAAACTGTGTTGGTAGGAGCTGTTATCGCTATTATTGCCGAAGCGGGTGAAGCAGTTTCGGAACCCGTTGCTACAGTAGCAGAAGAAGCCACCCCTGAATTGGTAAATGAGACTGAGACAAGAGAGGAGCCGGCTCCTACTACACCTGAACGCCAAGCACCAGAGCCAGTTTACGCCTCAAGTACAGCAGCTTCTCCCCAACCAGCTACTGCCGTAAGCGCACAACCCAGGTACCATAAAGGAAGATTCTATTCGCCACTGGTGAGGAAAATAGCCAGTAACGAGGGTGTACCTATTGAGGAGCTTGAAAAGATTTCTGGCAATGGCAAAAATGGAAGGGTAACTAAAAATGATATTCTGGCCTACCTTTCCAATAAGAATGGAAGTACTGTAACTCCTACCCAGCCTGTTACTCAGACGACTGAAGGAGCCAAGGTAATTCAACCAGTTGCCCAAACAGCACCGGCAGCAGCGGTAACGCAACCTGCACCTACACCTCAGTCTGTATCAGGTACGGACGAAATTATCTCGATGGACCGAATGCGGAAGCTCATTGCGGACCACATGGTTAAGTCGGTGCAAACATCAGCCCATGTAACTTCTTTCGCGGAAGCCGATGTATCGAGTATTGTCAATTGGAGAAACAACATAAAAAAAGAATTTGAGGAGCGTGAAGGTGAAAAAATAACATTTACACCAATTTTTATAGAAGCTGTCTCGCGTGCAGTAAGAGATTTTCCTATGGTTAATGTTTCTGTAGACGGTCACAACATTATTATCAAAAAAGATATTAATATTGGAATGGCAGCGGCGCTTCCATCTGGAAACCTTATTGTACCCGTTATACGAAATGCAGACAGGATGAATTTGTATGGGCTTACAAAAGCCGTAAATGATCTGGCAAATCGTGCGAGAAACAATAAGTTGGTACCTGATGAGATTCAGGGAGGAACTTTTACGATGACCAATGTTGGCACATTTGGCAACATTATGGGAACTCCAATTATCAATCAACCGCAGGTAGCCATCTTGGCAACTGGAGCCATTCAAAAGAAACCAGTGGTTATTGAAACGGAAGAAGGTGACACCATCGGAATCAGGCATATGATGTTTTTATCTCTCTCGTATGATCACCGTGTTGTTGATGGAGCACTTGGTGGCACATTTTTGAAAAGAGTCGCAGACTATTTGGAAAGCTTTGATGCAAACCGCGTGATATAGACTTTATAACATGAAGCGTATTAGGTTCATTATCCTATTGCTGACTCTGTTGGGTTATAGTACTTCATTTGCCCAGCTGAACAAGAAGGAATTAAAAATTTTCAAGGAGAAGTTTTTCGAGGCGGGTGAATTTATGCTATCCGGTAATTACGCGAAAGCGCTACCGCTTTATGTGGAAATTGAGAGGATGGATCCAAATAATGCCCATATTAATTGGAAAATAGGTGTTTGCTATTTGCATTCTTCTATGGATAAATCTAAGGCGATTTCATATCTCGAAATTGCATCTAAATCCGCTTCGGCAGCTTATGAGGAAGATGCTCACGAGGAAAAAAATGCTCCTCTAAATGTGTACGAAGACCTCGGTCATGCTTATCATTTAAACTACCAATTGGATACGGCGGTGGCCATGTATAAGAAGTTCAAATCATTTATTAACGAAAAGGAAAAGGACATACTTACAAACATCGACAGACAAATTAAGATGTGCCGTAAAGCGCAAGAGTTGATAAAAACACCTGTCAATGCCATAATCACAAACCTAGGAAGCAAAGTTAACAGCGAAAAATCAGACTTTGGGCCTGTAGTTTCTGCAGATGAATCAACGCTTATTTTCACCTCTCGAAGAAAAGACAGTACCAACTCAAAGGTTGATGAAGATGGGAAGTATTATGAAGATATATACATTTCCACAAAACAAGCTGGTGAATGGTCTGAAGCGGTACTTATTGATACAAACATTAACGGCGTAGAGCACGAAGCAACCATTGGATTATCAGTAGATGGTCAGGTTTTATTTATTTATCGCGATGATAAGGGGGATGGGAACATTTACAGTAGCAGATTAATGGGTGAATCATGGTCTATTCCAACATTGCTCGGCTCTGACATTAACACCAAGGCCTGGGAGACACACGCAGTGGTAAACGCAGAGGGTAACATAATCTATTTTGTGAGTGACAGAAATGGCGGCTTTGGGGGAAGAGATATCTACAAATCAGTTAAACTTCCGGATGGAGCTTGGAGCCTTGCAGCAAACTTGGGCCCTACTATAAACACTCCCTTTGATGAAGATGCGCCCTTCATTCATCCAGATGGAATTCAATTACTATTTAGTTCCGATGGTCATCAGACAATGGGAGGGTTTGATATCTTTTCCTCAGAGCTCAGTGAAGAAAATAAATGGAGTAAACCTCAGAATATTGGCTATCCAATCAACACCACCGATGACGATATTTTTTACATGACGTCGGTAGATGGAAAGCGGGCGTATTACTCATCCACTAAATCAGGTGGGTTTGGAGAAAAAGACATCTATATGATAAGTTTACCTGAAGCCGAAGAGAAACATTTAACCGTTTTGTCCGGATATGTGACAGATCAGTATGGCCATGTACCTGAGTATGCGGAGGTTATCGTAACCGATGATAACACGGGAGAAGTGCTGGGAGTGTACAACCCGAATGCTAGCACAGGTAAGTATTTGATAATCCTTCCTGAAGATGGAAATTATAGCATCACTTATGAATCTGATGCCAATGTTTATCATACTGAGAAATTGTACATTCCACCAAACTCTGCATACATAGAGATTGAGAGGGCGGTAACGCTAGCAACGATTAAAGTTGGCGAGAAAATTACGCTGGACAATATATTCTTTGAATACGGGAAGGCAATAATCAAAGAAGAATCACATACGGCAATAGACAAATTAGTTGCATTTTTAGGCACCAATATTAAACTTCAGATCGAAATTTCCGGACATACAGATTCCAAAGGCAGCGACGAGATTAACATGAAGATGTCGCTAATGAGGGCGCAAGCATTGGTCGATGCACTTGTAGAACGCGGAGTTATCACAGACAGAATCACAGCAAAAGGTTATGGAGAAACGCAACCGATAGCAGATAATTATTTTAAAGATGGGAAAGAAAACAAAGATGGCATGGAAAAGAACAGACGTGTAGAATTCAAAATTCTTTCAATTGGAGAATAACTACAGAAAGCCATCAAATCATTTAATAATAGTATTTTAGTATAGTTTTAAGATAAGTAATATTAAACCGCACACCGGATGAAAACGAAATCTATTTTGAATAAGTCAATATTAAATATCCTCAAAGGCACGCTCGTCATATCTATGATTTGCAGTCCATTTTCTTCAGACGCTCAGGATGATAAAGGGAAAAATAAAGAAGACGGACCAAAGAGCTTCCGAGAGTTATTCGCAGAGGCGGCATATCATTTCGAATTCAAAAGTTTTAATCTGGCGCTACCCGTTTGTTTGCAAATGGACTCCATGCAGCCAGAAAACGCAAATACATTGTACAAAATAGGGTACTGTTATGTGCAATCAGCCAATGAAAAAACAAGGGCAATCAAGTATCTGGAGAAAGCTTTAAAGCATGCTACCAGAAACTACGATGATTTGGCATTCACCGAGAAGAATGCTCCACAAAGCACCTACTGGGAACTGGGAAAAGCCTATCACCTTAACAATCAAATTGATACGGCTATTGGCACGTATAAAGCTTACAGCACATTACTCAACAAGAAGCACTATATGCAGGAAGATATAGCGAGGAGAATTGAAATGTGCAATTTTGCGAAAAAACAGATCGCCAATCCGATCAATGTAGAGATTAGCAATCTTGGAAAGGGCATAAATACCAAAGATGCTGACTTCGCCCCTATTCTTACCGCTGATGAGTCCATGATGATTTTTACATCTCGAAGAGAGGTAAAGGGAGCAGGTGAAGCAAATGTTGAATTAGATGGGACCTTTTTTGAAGATATCTATGTTACATATAACAATGAGGGAACCTGGAGTGAACCCGAAGCTATTGGGTCCAGCATTAATCAGATAGGAGAGCATGATGCGGCTATAGGCTTGTCTGCCGATGGGCAGCGTCTTTTTGTATACAAGCCAGATGGCGGTGGAGACATATACCAAAGCTACCTGATGGGAGATATTTGGACAGTACCCGATCGCTTGTCGGATAATGTGAATTCAGATGGATGGGAGACACATGCAAGTATATCAGCCGACGGACAAACCTTGTACTTTGTTAGTGACAGAAAAGTAAAAGGTGGTATTCAATTTGGCGGACGAGACATATACAAGAGTACCATGCTTCCCACAGGTGAATGGTCAGAAGCTGTAAACCTGGGCGAAAAAATAAACACTAAATATGAGGAAGACGCCCCTTTTATTCATCCCAACGGAAAAATATTATACTTCAGCTCTAAGGGCCATGAGAGCATGGGTGGATTTGATATTTTCTTTTCAGAATTGGGTGCCGATGGCACTTGGGGACAGGCCAAGAATCTGGGATACCCGATTAATACAACCAATGATGATATTTTTTACGTCGAAACACCAGATGGCAAAAGAGCTTACTACTCGTCTGTTAATGTAGATAAAGGTTATGGTGAGAAGGACATATACATGATTGAATTAACAGACAATAAAGAAATTCCGTTGACTATCTTAAAGGGAACAATGGCGGTTTCAAATCTGGAGGGAACTCCATTAGATGCGAAAATCATTGTGAAAGACAAGACTACCGGAAAAGAGACAGAGTACAAACCCAACTCTGAAACTGGTAAATTCCTTGTAGTGCTGCCAGAAGGTGATAACTATGAAATAGTTTATATGCTTGATGATTCCACAATTGCCCAGGAGAATTTAGAGTTAGCTGATAATTCTAGCTATCAGGAAATTGAAAAGTCGATTAACTTAGAAGGAAAGATAGATACAAAAGCATCAGAGGTTACAGAGACAGCTGTAGCAGTTGTGCAGACACCAGAGGTTGTTGAAACACCGGAAGTGGTGGAAGTTGTTGAAACTCCTGAAGTCGCAGAACCAATTGTTGTAAAGTCTTTTCAAGAGTTTTTTAATTACAACGTGAAATCTATTAAGACGGGAAGCTCCTCATATAAAACGCTTATTAACGATCTTTCAAAATTTGCAAAACAATCAGGAAGCTTAACGCTAACAGTGGAGGCCAGTGCTTCGAAAGTACCAACTGTGAAATATGGTACTAATGAGAATCTTTCTCAGACAAGAGGAGAGGCTGCAAAGGCTACTTTACTTAGCTCGCTAAAAGCAAAAGGGGTAACTGTGTCTATAGACGTAAACATCAATCCTTTGGTTCAAGGACCTGATTTTAATGAAGATGCTGTTGAAAACAGAGGTAACTACGAGAAATATCAGTATGTCAAAATTTCGGTGAAGTAAAATTGAAAATTGAAATACTCGATATTGATAAAGATTGGTAAATACGTTGCAATAGTTTCTTCAGTTTTTCTAATTACAATTCTAACTGTCAAATCTCAGGAAGCCACTCAAGAAAAGTCAACATCACCAAAGAGCTTCAAAGAATTATTTACCGAAGCGGGCTACCATCTCGAAATTCAGAATTACCACCTGGCTCTTCCCCCTTACCTAATACTTGATTCAATTGATCCTGGCAATGCGAATTTAGCTTACCGCATCGGACTTTGTTATTTAAACTCAGACAACAATAAAGACAAAGCAATACCTTTTTTAGAGGAGGCAGTAAAACAGACTGCGAAAGGCTATGATGATTTGGCTCCCACAGAAAGGAACGCACCGTTGAAAACGTACTATGCCTTGGCCTCTGCATATCATCTGACCTACCAGATTGATTCAGCGATCTCGACATTTAAAAAATACCAGTCTCTTCTGCACAGCAAACACTTTATGCAAGAAAGCGTATCCAGGCAAATTGAGATGTGTGTTTATGCCAAACTTCAAATGTCATCCCCAATCAACGTAGATATTATAAACCTAGGAGAAACAATTAACTCAGAATATTCCGATTTCTGCCCAATAATTAATGCAGATGAAACAATATTAATTTTTACATCCCGACGTGAAGGCGGAACAAGTTCTAAGACAGATATTGATGGCAGATTTTTTGAAGATATCTATATCTCCTACCAGGACATGGGATCATGGTCCAACGCAGTGGGAATTGGAACAACCATTAATACGATGGATCACGATGCGGCCGTGGGCTTATCTGCCGACGGACAACGCATGTTCATTTACAAAGATGATGATGGCGACGGAAATATTTATCAGAGTTATCTAGTCGGCGATACATGGACCGTTCCAGAAATTTTATCCAACAGCATCAATAGCCCCGGATGGGAAACCCATGCGTCGGTTTCCTCTGATGGGAACATACTATATTTTGTGAGTGACCGGGAAGGTGGGTACGGAGGCAGGGACATATACAGATGCAAGAAACTACCCAATGGAGAATGGGCCAAAGCGGAAAACCTTGGAGACAAAATCAACACGGCTGATGATGAGGATGCTCCATACATACACCCAAATGGGACCTTGTTATTTTTCAGTTCTTTGGGGCATAATTCCATGGGTGGATATGATATCTTCTTCTCAGAGCTGTTAGAAGATGACACTTGGATTGATCCAATGAACATTGGATATCCCATCAACACCACACACGATGATATTTTTTATATACCCAGCAGTGACGGCAAGCGTGCTTATTACTCATCTATTGATACCTCAGGATATGGAGAGCATGATATCCACATGGCCGTATTTAAAGATTATGAAGAAATAGCGGTTACCGTGCTTAAAGGGATAATGTTGGTTACTGATATTGAAGGAGTATCTATGGATGCGAATATTACGGTATATGATAATTCAGACATGGACTCACCCCCAAAAATATTCAAACCGAATAGCATCACTGGAAAATACATTATTGTTTTAGCGCCGGATAGAGATTATACTATTTTCTATTCCGTTGAAGACAGCATTCTACAAACAGAACATATTTTTATTCCCGAAGAATCAGCTTATCAGGAGATAGAGCGAACAATTGGTCTTAAACCTTTTGAATTGAGCGGGTTCACGTTCAACGATCCCAGCCCTCCAGAAGAATCAATTCCTCCGGTAAAGGCCGAAGTGCATGAAGACGAAAAAGTGAAAGAAACTGCAGATTCGTACACATCAAAAGGCGTTGCTCCATATCAGCGTTTTTTCAACTATAATATTAAAACCATAGACCGCAGCGCGAAAAAGTATCAGGACTTCTTAACTTCTGCAAGTATTATTATCAGGAAAAATGGCACACTCAACATTTTTATAGTAGGAAGTGCTTCAAGAGTTCCAACACAAAAATATGGCAGCAACCAAACGCTTGCCCTTAAAAGAGCAGAATCCGCCAAGGAAACGCTCCTGACAAGCTTTAAAGAACTTAAGATAGAAACTGAAAATATTCATATAGAAATGAAAGGTCTTGTTCAGGGTCCCGAATACGAGGATGCTGCGGCTAATAATCGCCTTTTGTTCGAAAAGTTTCAGTACGTTGAATTACGTGTGAATTAGGGTTAGAAAGCCTTATATTTCGCAACAAATCCCCGCCGTAGCAATCCTTACTTGAATTTTGTATTTTTATCTGTACTAAGAACACCTAACACTTCTTATTCAGGTAAGATTACGAGAGATGAAATCAAATGATAAATTGGATTTTTATAAGCGGTTTTCTGCCAATGGGTTAGTGCTCCTGGTTATCTTATTCGGCTTGCTCCTCGCTTATGGATCGTCTTCAGCCCAGCAACTGTCTAATGAAGAGGGACTCTCACCGAAAGAACTATTTAAGAGCAGAAATTACATTACAGCATTGCCTGAATATGTTAAGATGGTTGAGAAAGATCCAGAGAACATGGATTTCAAATACAAGTTGGCTCAATGCTATTTATATCTGAATGTCGATAAATCAAGACTTATTCCGTTGCTTGAAGAAGTATGCTCAAAGCCAAAACATCCACTGGAAGCGATATATGATCTCGGCAAGGCCTATCACCTTACGCACAATTTTGATAAGGCCATTAAAATCTATACAAACTACAAGAGTAGGACGACCAACATGGAGGACATTGCAAAAGCAGCGCACCAGATAGAGATGTGCCATAACGGAAAGGAGCTTATCAAATATCCGATCGACATAACGTTTGAACTTCTGGGTAAAAATGTAAACTCTCCTTACCCCGACTTTACGCCCAGAGTTCCCAGTGATGAATCCTTCATCGTCTTTACTTCTAGGAGAAAGAGCAACAAAGGAAGCTATATGGATTATGACGGTTATGCCTTTTCCGACGTTTATATGTGCCGGGTAAAGAAAGGAAAATTTTCACGTGCCGCTAATGTCTCCACAGTTAACTCAGAATCAGATGAAGAGGTAGCTGGCATTTCTCCCGATGGGAAAAATGTATTGATATTTGTAGACGACATGTATCAAAACATCTTCGCGAATATATATGTATCAAAGAAAAGAGGACGCTCATTAAGGCCCATCACCGCACTCAGCGATTTTGTAAATACTCCTACCACGCTCGAGACATCTGCAGCTATTACTTCTGACGGACAGCTTCTATATTTCTCAAGCAATGTGAAAGGAGGCTTTGGTGGAATGGACCTATATGTATCGAGATTAATGCCAGATGAAAGCTGGGGCGAAGTGATGAATCTTGGACCAGCTATTAACACAAAATATGACGAGGAATATCCCTCTATTTCTTTTGATGGAAACACAATGTATTTCAGCTCTGAAGGTCACACAAGCATGGGTGGATATGACCTGTTTAAATCAGTAAAAGACCCTGCATCCAACAGTTGGAGTGCACCAGTTAATTTAGGGTATCCGCTTAATACAGCAGATGACAATATGAATATTTGCTTTACGGCTATATGGGATGAAGCCACGGAAAAAGAGCGAAATAAATATGCCTACATCTCAGCTTATCGCGAGGAGGGAATGGGAGATTTAGATATATACCGGGTTGTGTTCAATAAAATTGAACCAAGACTAACTGCTATAACAGGAACGGTTACTTCGAAGACACTTGAAGGCAACATTGTATATAAAACGTTTCATGTTTATAGCAAAGGTGAAGAACAACTGACCATTCCTGATGAGTGCCATCCATGGTTTGATAAAGATTGGACCTATTCAGAAACTAATAAGGTAAAAGTGAAGCCCGGTCACATTTTTAAAACGTCTATCTTCTATGAAATGAACGGACAACGAAAAAGGTTTTCGTCAAAAAAATATCCTAAAAACAAAGATCAATACGTGTTTAAACAAGTGAAAAGTACGCTCGTAAAAATCCCAAACTACGTGGAACCAGAAAAGAAGTATGTATACGAACCCCTAACGGAAGCAATGCTGATAATTACTGATAAAAATAACATGAACGAATACACCTACACCCCAGCTAAATCTGGTCGTTATGTAATAATACTTCCGCCCGGTTCCTACAATATTTTCGTTGATGTACCGAACCTACTGTACTTGGCAGCACCCTTTTCATGGACGGACCATGCGGACAGCATCCTACTATACTCCAAGGGATATGTTTAAGCCCTGCCGGGGG
>NVRZ01000079.1 GCA_002401055.1 Bacteroidota bacterium | reverse complement strand
GGTTCTGTCAGTGACTACCAACACAGGAGAAACATTGTTAATTGGGGACGAGCATCCTCTGCATATTGGGGTTTATGAGGGAACCAACGAACCAGGCCTAACAGCAAATCAACTCATTTTTGACGCGTCGTATATTATTGGGCTTAAAGCAGCAAAGGCTTTCTCTTCTGTATCTGTACAAGCACTTGTAAAAACAGAACTGGAAATTCAAAGCATTGTGGCACAATCCTATTACGCAGCTCTGGCAGCACATGAGAACACCCTGATATTTGAATCCAATAAGAAAAATTTGCTTAAAACCCTCAATGAAACCCAAGCTATGTTCAGAGCTGGATTTATGGAAGAGATGGATGTGGAACAATTGGAATTATTGGTCTCTAATATTGATAATTTACTGAACAATGCCCGAAGCCAGGCGGAAATTTCTATGAAACTTTTGAAATTTCAAATGGGATTGGAAGTTAGTCAATCCATTGAGCTAACAGATAACTTGGATCTTTTGGTCACCGATCTTGAATCTAACATTCCGAGCACCGAATTCAGCCTTGAAAGCCACATTGACTACCAGCTGGCAACTACACAGGTCACACTAATGAGCCTAAATAAGAAGGTGGAGCAATCTAAATTTTATCCTAAGCTCACAGGCTTTTTCAATTACTCCCAGAATGCATTTAGAAATGAATTCAATTTCTTTGAGGGCGGAAAATGGTACCCTACAACGCTGTGGGGGCTCAATCTAAGCTTTCCAATATTCAGTGGATTTGGACAGCATTCCGTAGTGAAGAAAGCAAAACTTGAGCTAGAGAAAGCTGAAATTCAGAAAATCCAGGTAAGCCAGTCACTCTCATTACAAGAACAAACCGCGAGAGCTGAATACAGCACCGCCTTGGAATCCTATCAAATACAGAAGAAGAGCCTGGCACTTGCAAAAACGATTCAGGAAAAAACCACAACCAAATTCACCGAAGGTGTAGCATCCAGCATGGAACTCACCCAAGCCGAAAACCAATTTTTTTCGGCACAGGGAAACTATATACAGTCCATATTCACGTTACTGAACGCCAAAACAAAACTGGACAAAGCACTTAATAAAACGTAAAATGAACAAAGTATTATTTCTATTATCCATAACCTTTCTTATTGCCTGCGGAGGTAATGAAACAACGAATAGCGAACTTGACCGCTTGCGTGCTGAGAAAGATTCTCTTATCAACGTTTACAGCGATGTGAGTGCACTGCTATCTGAGTTACAGCTGAGAATAGACAAGCTGGATTCAAATGTCGCCAAACGCATTACGCTAGTAAAAATTACCTCTTTGGAACTTGGTCATTTCAAACATTATTTTGAAGTATATGGCAATGTTGAAACCAAACGGAATGTCTCAATTAACGCGGAAATCCCGGGAAAAGTCAACCAGATTCTTGTAGAGGTTGGACAAAAAGTTTCTCAAGGTCAGACCATTTTAATTCAGGATACTGAAATCTTCAGAAACAGTATTGAAGAGGTTAAAACCGCATTCAACTTGGCGAATACTATTTACAATCGGCAGAAGAAGTTATGGGACGAGAAAATTGGATCTGAGCTTCAGTACCTGGAGGCCAAGAATAGAAAGGAGTCTTTGGAACAGAAAATTAAAACACTCAACTCACAATTGACAAAGTCAGTTATCAAAGCACCGTTCAACGGAGTTATAGATGAGATATTTGTGAAAGTTGGTGAGGTAGCCAACCAAGTTATGCCTGTAATACGGATGGTAAATCTGGAGGTGGTATATCTGGTTGCCGACGTATCTGAAGATTACATCAGCAAGATATCAAAAGGCACTTTCGTAAAAGTCAACTTTCCAGCCATCGGCCTCAATTTTGATGCTATGATCAATAGGGTTGGGTCTTATATCAACGCCAATAACAGAACCTTTAAAATTTATGTTGACATCGACAACGAGGAAGGTATACTTAAACCAAACCTCTTGGGTGTTATGAATATATTGGATTTCAGCACAGACTCAGCCATCATGGTTTCGGCCAGTATCGTCCAACAAGATGCTGAAGGCAATGAGTTTTTATATATTCTTAAAAGAGACGCGGAATCATTATCTGCATTGAAAGTTGTTGTTGAAACGGGGATGACCTACAACGGTTTTACACATGTCAAGTCAGGATTGAATGGGAATGAGGAAATAATATCAAAAGGCGGTCGGGGAATAAAGAGTGGTCAAGCAGTTAAAATTTAAACACAAGACGCAACACTGAAAGTTTTGAATCAGGAAGAAAGAGATAAAATAAGAGAGTTTGGTCTATCAAGCCTTTCACTCAATAACAGAACCACAGTTTTTGTTATTACCACTATTATTATCCTTGCTGGAATAAGCGCGTACAATTCAATGCCTAAAGCCGCATTTCCTGATCTGGTAATGCCTCAAATATATGTAGGAACTGCCTATCCAGGCAACTCACCGGCCGACATGGAAAAGCTCATCACTCGACCCCTTGAGAAGCAGATCAATACCATATCAGGAGTGGAAAAAATTACTTCGACTTCTGTACAGGGGTACTCTACTATAATGGCGGAATTTGATTTTGATACAGATCCATTAGAGGCATTACGAAAGGTAAAAGACGCTGTAGACAAAGCAAAAAGCAATAAAGAAATTCCAGATGACCTTCCGGCAGAACCCAACATCTTTGAGGTTAACTTTTCTGAGTTTCCAATTATGAACATCAACCTTTCCGGTGATTTCTCCATGGACCAACTAAAAAAATATGGGGAGTACCTTGAGGATAGGATTGAACCAATAGCAGATATTTCAAAAGTTGACATAAGAGGTGTTCAGGAAAAAGAGGTGAGTGTAGAACTGGATATCCACAAAATGGAATCCATGAACATAAGTTTTGGTGATGTGGAAGGTGCAATTGCTTCAGAAAACGTGAGTGTATCGGGAGGGGATATACTGGTGGATAAGTTGAGAAGGACTGTTCGCGTAGTTGGTGAATTTACCTCTATAGAAGAACTGAAAAATGTAATTGTAAAAAGAGAAAAGTTCAATATTGTTTATTTGAAGGAGATCGCGGACGTGAAATTTGATTTCAAAGAGCGTGAGAGTTATGCCCGCGAGTTTCAAAACCCAGTAGTGATGCTCGATGTTATAAAAAGAGCTGGCGCCAATTTGATCGAAACATCCATATTGATTAACAAGGTTATTGAGAAAGCAAAAAAGAATGAATTTCCTGAGAACCTGGAAATCTCTATTACTAACGACCAAAGCGATATGACAAGAAGCCAGGTTGGCAATCTTGAAAACAGTATTATTTCAGGTGTTATTCTGGTGGTAATAGTTCTATTGTTCTTCCTCGGTCTAAGAAACGCCCTGTTTGTAGGAGTGGCCATACCGCTATCTATGTTTATGGCATTCATGATACTAAGCGCCATGGGTGTTACATTGAATTTGATGGTCTTGTTCTCGCTCATCCTCGCATTGGGTATGTTGGTGGACAATGGAATTGTAGTTGTGGAGAACATATATAGGCTGATGGACGAAGGATTTACACCAATTCAAGCCGCCAAAAAAGGTGTCGGTGAGGTGGCCCTACCTATCATTTCTTCTACGGCAACAACACTGGCAGCTTTTATATCGCTGGCTTTTTGGCCTGGCATGATGGGTGAATTCATGAAGTACTTGCCAATTACTCTAATCATCGTATTGGGTTCTTCATTATTTGTTGCCCTGGTCATAAACCCAGTGCTAACATCAGTATGGATGAAAGTCGGAGATGCCAAACCCGACCGAAAGAAAGCAAATAAATACGCTCTGATTTTCATAGGCGTAGCTATATTATTCTACTTAGGCGGATCTAATACAATAGGAAACCTGCTTACGGTTATAGGGTTACTCTTGGTTATTAACGCATATTTTCTCGGACCTGCGGCGGATAAATTCCAGAGAATCCTTATACCGTTATTGGATAGAAAATACAAACGTTTCTTAGGATATGTGCTCCGAGGGCGAAACCCGATCATGTTTTTTGGAGGTACGATAGGGCTACTAGTGTTATCATTCTTTTTGATAATTGCCTTCACACCAAAAGTTGAGTTCTTTCCAATCAATCAACCAAAATACGTGAATATATTCATTGAAAACCCTATTGGAACTGACATTGAAGCCACCAATGAGACTACTTTAGAATTGGAAGAAGTGATTGTGAAAATGATGTCAAAGTACAATGACACTACGGAGGTAGATGGAAAGCCAGTCATTAAAAACTTCATAGTTGAATCGATGATTGCACAAGTTGGTGAGGGAACGAGTGACCCCAACGCCGGCGCAGCATTTGGAAACACGCCACACAAGGCCAGAATTCAAATCTCATTTGTAGAATTTCAATTCAGGCGGGGCATAAACACCGGTGATCTATTGCTTCAATTTAGGGAGGAGCTTAAAAATAAATATCCCGGTACCAGAATTACTGCTGACAAGGATGCTGCCGGCCCGCCCAGAGGCAAGCCAATTACGATCGAGGTTATGGGTGAAGACTATGACAAACTGATATATTTTGCTGACGATATAAAAAGATTTATTAATGAGAAAGGAATTGGAGGAATCGAAGAGCTTAAATTAGACATCGAGTTAGGAAAGCCAGAGCTCATTGTAGAAATTGATCGTGCCAAAGCCAGGAGGTTAAATCTTTCGAGTGGCCAAATCGGGGCGACAATAAGGACCGCAATATTCGGAAAGGAAGTATCAAAATACAAAGAAGGGGAAGACGACTATCCTATCAACATTCGCTTCAAGGATAATTATCGCTACAATACGGAAACTCTTATGAATCAGAGAATAACCTTTCGCGATCAAATGACTGGCAAAATCCGACAAGTACCAATTTCAGCTGTAGCTACAGCCCGAAAAACTTCTACCTACAGTGCGGTGAAACGAAAAAACCTAAACCGTATGGTAACAATTGGTTCGAACATTGAAGTGGGTTACAATGCGAACGAGACCGTGGCAGCTATGCAGAAAGCAATGAAAGATTATACATTGCCTAACGGATACTCCTACCGATTTGCAGGAGAGCAAGAAGACCAGGCAAAAGAAATGGCTTTTCTGAGCAAAGCAATGATGATCGCTGTATTCCTAATTTTTCTGATCATGGTATCACAGTTCAATTCTGCCGCGACACCATTTATTATCGTAACATCCGTTGTATTTAGCCTCATTGGAGTATTAATGGGTTTGGTAATCTTTCAGATGGATTTTATAATTATCATGACCATGATAGGCATCATTTCCCTGGCTGGAGTAGTGGTTAACAACGCAATTGTGCTACTCGATTATGTTAATCTTTTGATTAGCAGAAAACTAAAAGACAAAGTTGAAGAGACCGAAAATCGAGAAGCTAAGCTCACTATTGAGGAACTCAAAGACTGTATAATTGAAGGCGGAAAGGTTCGTTTGCGACCTGTTTTATTAACTGCAATTACCACCATTTTGGGGCTTATGCCTCTCGCAACGGGTATGAACATCAACTTTTTTACACTTTTTTCTGACTTTGATCCTCAATTCTATTTCGGTGGCGACAATGTCATATTCTGGGGCCCAATTGCATGGACGGTAATCTTCGGATTAACATTTGCAACATTTCTCACTCTGGTAATTGTACCCGTAATGTATTATATGCTGAACAAAGTGAAGTTCCGATTAGAAGCTCTCTTCGCCACATCATAAGTGCGTATAAGCAATCAAGGAGATTTTATTGTTTATAAAATCTTTGCACCTCTGTTACACATTCAGAAATTTACATACATTTGCAGCCATAACAAACAACCCTAATTTATTAATCACCCTCGTTAAAGGGAAAAATCATAAGAAAAGTGAAAAAAGTGTACTTGTTATTGCTTGCTACTGGATTATTTGCATTTGTTGCATGTAATGAAGGTGGTGGGGAAGCGGACGCTGCATCTGATGCAACGGAAGAAGTAACCGAGGAAGCAACCGAAGAGGTAGCTGAAGAAGCAACTGAAGAAGCAGCTGAAGAAGCTGGTGATCAGTTAGCTGAGCACGTGTGCAATGACAATTGCACTGAAGAAGCTCATAGCTATGCTCATGGTGAAGAAGGCCATACTTGCGGAGATGACTGCGCAGGAATGGAAGGTCATGATCACGAAGACGGTGATGGCCACGACCACGGTGACGAAGGCGCAGAGGGATAAACCCTAAGCGTTTTTACGATATAAAAGGGACTTATTTTGCTTTGGGGCAGAAAGAGTCCCTTTTTTATTCGAGTTTTTCCGCAAATATGGAATAATTCTCATCCCGCATTTCCTCTACTGCTCTCTGTAATGTCTTGTCAATGTGATGAATAACGGGAAAGAAGCCATCATTGTTCCAAATGTGGCGAGCAATGTAAGCCTTGAGCCTAAATTCAATTAGCTTGGCCGAAACGAGTATGTCTTTATCATTTCTCTCTACCCCTTTTTCAGACACATATCTATAAAAGCTATTCAATTCAGAATTTGAGAGCCTAAAGTCTTGAACATAGTTGCTTACCGCTTTGTACTTATTAAGCCTATTGCGGTTTTTGTCAGCGTAGTCAAATGCAAATTGATTAATCAATCCTCTATTTACAATTTGCCTTAAATAGCGTGACTGCCCTGCAGTATCTATGGATACATGAATATCGGGTTTTATCCCACCACCACCGTACACAATCTTACCCGCTGGTGTTGTAAACTTCAACGAATCGTTAAAATATGAACTGTCATTCTCCGCAGATTCATCATTGGCAAATCTCTTATACACGTCGCGATAGTAACTTTCCAAGCCTTCATCGTAAGGCCTCTGTATACAGCGACCGGTAGGTGTGTAGTATCGCGCAATCGTCAACCTAACCGCAGAACCATCAGGAAAAACAAATTGTTCTTGCACCAAACCCTTTCCAAATGAGCGCCTACCTAATATTATACCTCTATCATTGTCCTGTATGGCTCCAGCAACGATCTCGCTCGCTGAGGCCGAACCTTCATCAATTAAGATAATAACCTTGCCTTTCTTAAACAGACCGCCGTTTGTAGACATGTATGGAGTTTTAGGATGGGCTTTCCCTTGTGTATAAACAATCAGTTGATCCTTATTTAAAAATTCGTCTGAAATCGAAATCGCCGCACTTAAGTATCCTCCTGGATTTCCCCGGAGATCAAGAATCAACCCCTTCAGAGATCGCCTGGGTAGAGATTCAAAAGCTGCAACAAATTCCTTGTGTGTTTTTGCTGAAAACCTATTTATTTTGATGTAGCCGATTGAGTCATTAATCATGTAAGATATATCAACACTGTATATAGGAATTTCACCACGAATTACCGTGTAATCTATCATTGCCGTAGTGCCTCTTCTCCTGATACTTATATCAACCGCTGTTCCTTTCGGCCCTCGTAGCATGTTCATCACATCCTTATTTCTAATACCAATACCCGCTACGACTTCCTGCTCAATTTTAATTATCCTATCTCCTGCTTCCAATCCTAAAGCTTCAGATGGCCCACCTGAAATAGGGCTAATGATGATGATGGTATCCTTAATAATATTGAACTCGATACCAATTCCCTCAAAATTTCCTTCCAATGGTTCGCTCATACCCCTAAGGTCCTTCGTCGAAATGTAGGATGAATGTGGGTCGAGATCTTTAAGAAGTGAAACTAAGGAGCCTTCGATAAGAGTACTCTTATTCACCGAATCTACATACTCCTCAAAAATGTAGTTCAATACTTCATTGACCTTATTAAATTTTCTAAACTTAGTATTGTGATTAGAATCCACATTAAACCGAGATCCCAAAAATATTCCAAGCACAACCGATAATGCCAAAGCTATTGGAATATAGATGAATATATTACGCTTTTGCCTTGCCATAATTACGCTTCTACTTCTTTCCTGAAGTGTAATACTTCAACTTCAAATTTTCTAAGAAACTCAACTCCCTCATCTTGTTCCATCCCCTTATATTCTGCATATGAATTTAAAAATAGAACCTTTTCAATTCCCGTTGTATAGATCATCCGTGCACAGGGCAAACAAGGCGATAAGGTGGTATATAGAGTTGTTCCTTTAAGGTCTACTTTGTTTTTTGCAGCATAAAGAATAGCATTTTCCTCAGCATGAACTGCCAATGAGCAACTACCGGCACTGCTTCTTTCACAACCCTCCACGGGCCATTCTATATCACAATTGTGTGTTCCAGCAGGAGGGCCATTGTATCCTAACGAAACGATCCTTGTCTCCTTCGCAATTACCGCACCTACTTTCATCTTTACACAATGTGACCGTTTGGATAAATTAACCGCCAAATCCATGTAGATATCGTCGAAGCTTGGTTTTTCTGTCATCACTGTCAATCTATTTGTAGCTCATAAAATAAGCCTAAAAAAGCTCTCCTGTAGTATAGAGAGCTTTCCCTTGAAAGACGATTAATCTTGCAAACGGTTGCTTATGTTAGTTGAATACAATTTCTTGTACCCAGGGCCGGGGTCGAACCGGCACGGGTTGCCCCACTGGTGTTTGAGACCAGCGCGTCTACCAATTCCGCCACCTGGGCATCTCACAACTTAAAGAAATTCTCACTTTACTGTGAATATCTAATTAATACATGGCGAAATTATTCATTTGTTTTTGATACCCAAAACAGATTAATAAAATTTAAGTCAATCAATATTATTATTTCCTATTCTGTTGGAAATATTTTACCTTTGCGCCCCCTTACAAGGAGGGAAGATTTAAATGAATTTACTTGATCAATTATAAGTCGATATTTTAAAGCAAAAATGTCTGCAGGAGTTAAGTTTTTTTCTGGAAGTGCATCACAAGAATTAGCTACCAACATAGCCGCTAGTTTCGGACAGGAGTTAGGGGCCGTCGAAACGGTTCATTTTAGTGACGGTGAGTTTCAACCCAGGTTTACTGAAACCGTACGCGGTCACGACGTATTTATCATTCAATCTACCTTTCCTCCAACTGAACATTTATTTGAGTTACTATTAATGGTGGATGCTGTAAAGCGCGCTTCTGCAAAAGAAATTGTAGCTGTGATACCCTATTTTGGTTTCTCTAGGCAGGATAAGAAAGACAATCCCAGAATTGCTATTGGCGCTAAACTAGTGGCAAACTTATTGACAGCAGCAGGGATCACCAGGATAATGACAATGGATTTACATGCGGATCAAATTCAAGGATTTTTTGATGTTCCGATGGATCATTTGTTTGCTTCGGCGATCTTTATGCCGTATCTGGAAGAACTCAAGCTAAACAATTTATCGATGGGGTCTCCTGATACCGGCGGTACCCGAAGGGCAAATGCCTACGCAAAACACTTAGACAGTGAGCTTGTTATTTGCTACAAGCAAAGAAAAAAGGCCAATGTAATTGATAGTATGAGCGTAATTGGTGAAGTTAAAGGCAAGCACATTATTCTTGTTGACGATATTATTGACACAGGTGGAACCATTACCACGGCTGCTGACATGATGGTGGATCAGGGAGCTCTTTCCGTAAGAGCAATTTGTACACATGCCGTTCTATCTGGACCTGCTTACGAAAGAATTGAAAACTCTAAGATTACTGAGGTGGTTGTTACGGATACCATTCCGCTGAAGAAAGAATGCAGCAAAATAAAAGTGCTTTCTACAGCAAAATTATTTTCTGAAGTCATAAGCAAAGTTCAAAACCATGAGTCAATTAGCTCACACTTTATTTTTTAAAAGACATTTCTGAATATTATAAACGCATATAATGAAAACACTAGAGATAATCGGAGAAAAAAGACAAGATACTGGTAAGAAAAATGCTAAAGCGCTACGCCGAGATGGCAAGGTACCTTGCATCTTGTACGGGGGGAAAGAGCAAACATTTTTCTCTGCAGAAGAGAAGAGTTTTAAGAACTTGGTGTATACGCCAGATCTTTTTGAAGTACGTCTGAAAATTGAAGGGAAAGAAGTTGGGGCAGTGATGCAAGACATACAATTTCATCCGGTATCTGACAAAATACTGCACATTGACTTCATTGAACTCATTGAAGGAAAGAAAATCACTGTGGATCTTCCGATTAGATTGATCGGAAGCTCAGCAGGTGTAATGGAAGGTGGTCAGCTCATTCAAAAGATGCGCCGAATCAGAGTTAAGGCGATGGCAGACGACATTCCAGAGTTTATCGAAATTAAGATCGATGATCTTGTAATTGGAACATCAGTAAAGGTTGTAGATATCAAAGAAGATAATCTTGAGTTTATGGACTCGCCCAATGTTGTTATCGTTAGAGTTAAAGCTCCTAGAGAATTGAAAGATCTAGAGCCTGAAGAACTTGAAGAAGAACTTGAAGAAGGAGCAGAGGGTGAAGAAGGAGCTGAAGGTGCAGAAGGAACTGAAGGAGGAGATGGTAAGCCGAAGGAAGGCGGAGATGATCAACCAAAAGCTGAAGGTGGCGACGCTAAAGGTGGCGAACAAAAAGGCGGAGGCGGAGATTCTAAGTAGCCCACAACTCTCTAAACCAGGGGCTAACGGTAGAAACGCATGAAGTATTTAATCGTTGGTTTGGGAAATGAAGGCGCCCAGTACGAAAATAGCCGACACAATATTGGATTTAAGGTAATAGACGCGATGGCCGAAGAATCCTCGCTTTCATTTAAACTCGAAAAACACGCGCATACCTGCACGTACAAGATTAAAGGAAGAACTTTCATCCTTGTAAAGCCTACAACTTTTGTAAACCTCAGTGGAAAGGCAGTCAACTACTGGATGCAAAAGGAAAGAATTAGTCTGGAAAACATCCTGATTGTATTAGATGACCTCGCCATTCCATTTGGGAAGCTCAGGCTAAGGCAAAAAGGCAACGATGGAGGCCACAATGGCTTGAAAAACATCGACGAAGTCCTGGGAACCAACAATTACGCGAGACTACGCATTGGAATAGGTGCCTCATTTGCTCAGGGGACGCAGATTGATTATGTATTGGGTGATTGGTCCGAAGATGAGAGCAAAGAACTTCCCTCGAAAATCGGTATCGCAGTAAAAATGATAGAGAGCTTTGGCACAGCTGGTGTACAAAGAACCATGTCTGACTTTAACAACTCCTAACCAGATCATTTCCTGGCTGTGCGCCCTTGTTGATTGACTTTCCGAATGGCTATTTTCAGGCTTTTTTACAATTGGATTTCGTGTTTAAATTGGATACATTTGTTACCCTCTGAACTCAGAGTCACGCAATTTATTTCTTTAAAAAAGCATTTATGAAAAGACGCTACACTTCTACGACCAAATTAATTTCTTTCTTAATTTGTTTTTT
>NVRZ01000078.1 GCA_002401055.1 Bacteroidota bacterium | reverse complement strand
ACGTTGACAAAGAGGCCATTCCTAAGATTAACATGACTTCGAACGTCACCTCGAACAGAACAAGTCAGGAGGATGTGCTACCTAATGTTAAGAATATAATAGCAGTTGCTTCTGGTAAAGGAGGAGTTGGGAAATCAACGGTCACTGCAAATCTTGCCATTGCGCTCAGTAAAGAGGGAGCGAAAGTAGGTATAGTAGATGCGGATATATATGGCCCAAGTATCCCAATTATGTTCGATGTTGTGCATGCAAGGCCACAATCGAAAAAGGACGGGGATAAATCGCTGATGGTACCGGTAGAGAACCATGGAATTAAAATTTTATCAATTGGGTTTTTTGCTGATCCGGCACAAGCGATTCCATGGAGGGGCCCTATGGCTTCTAAGGCGCTTCGGCAATTGTTTTTGGACGCAGATTGGGGAGAATTGGATTATTTGCTGGTGGATTTGCCGCCAGGTACCGGAGATATACATTTAACCTTTGTTTCAGCTGTGCCTGTATCGGCTGCGGTAATTGTAACAACACCACAAGCGGTAGCCTTGGCTGATGCGGAGAAGGGAGTAAACATGTTTAAACTTCCTGCAATCAATGTTCCTGTGTTGGGCATAGTAGAAAACATGTCATACTTTACTCCCGAAGAGTTGCCAGATAACAAGTACTATATTTTCGGCGATGGAGGAGGAGTAAATCTGGCTGAAAGAATTGGAGTTCCTCTATTAGGACAAATTCCATTGGTTCAAAGTATTAGGGAAGCTGGAGATGCAGGGCGACCAGCAGCTTTACAGGATAATACTCCGGTATCTAATGCATATACCGAACTCGCCCAGAAGGTAGCCCAGCAATTGGCAATTTCTAATGCGACTCCAGCAAAAATTGACGTAACCGTACCTACACCATAACCATGTCAGCGGAAATCGAAGCAAAGATTGAAAGTGCCCTTGATGAATTGAGGCCTTACTTACAAACAGATGGAGGAGATATCGCCTTGATAGAGGTTACAGATGATCATGTGGCAAAACTCGAATTTTTAGGTGCTTGTAGAACATGTTCAATGAGTATGTCGACTTTTAAGGCGGGAGTAGAGGAGGCTGTAAAACGGGCCGTACCCAACATCAAATCTGTTGAGGTAATCAATCTAACGCCGGTTAACTTTTCATCTTGAGGTAGTAAAATGAACTATAAAGTATATTCTCTAGCGATTTTATTGGTGGTTGTTGCATCCTGTGGAAAGGATCTCGACGTTCCTGAGCTAAGTGCTGGCGATGCAAATTTTAGTCAAGTAGTAGCAGTAGGAGGAGATTTCTTGAGCGGATATCAGGATGGCGCTTTGTTCAAAGAGGGCCAGGAGAAGAGCATTCCAAAATTATTGACCTTACAGTTTAGCGAAATTTACTTTCAAAGTGGTTCACCAACGGCAAAGTCAAAATTCAAGCAGCCTTTAATGCCTTACGGCTTGGGTTTTGGATTTAATAGTAAAAAGTGGGAAAGTGAATTTATCTCTCGCATTACGCTTGGATATAAGGTTAACTGTGAAGACACAGAGTCACTTTCGCCTCTAAAGAATATCATAAGTGTGTCGCCTTCGAGTGCGGGTATGCAGTATTTGGTGGATGGAGGTTACCAAAACTTGGCCATTCCTTCGGCTACAATAGCTGATATGTTTGATCCGGCGCTTAGTGTTTCTTATGGTGATGGCAACAGCAATCCTTTCTATGGAAAATTTGCATTGAATCCAGGTACATCAAAGGTTATCAATGATGTGGCCATGCTTAACCCTACTTTTCTTGTTCTGTGGTTGGGGATGGAGGATATCTACAACTATGCAAGTGTAGGAGGGCACAATGTAGACGTACTGTCTGCACCACTTTTTGAGTCTTACCTCGACTCAGTGCTTTCCATTTTAACATATGGAGGAGCCAAAGGCGTTATCGCCAATATCCCTTCCCTGGATGACTTCCCATTCTATACGCTTGTTCCCCCTCGGGGATTGGACCTGACCTTAAGCAAAGCAGATTCGCTGAATAACCTTACGGGAAATTTATTCGGATTCGTTGAGGGTAGCAATGGATTTATTATTGAGGATCCTGGAACAACTTCGGGATATGATCAAATGGGGGAGGGCGAGTATATTCTTCTCAATGTTCCGTTGGATTCAATGAGATGTGACTTCCTTGGAGTATTTACGCAGATACCAGATCGATATGTGATCGATTCTATTGAGGCGAACATAATTAAGGGTGCAATAATAAATTACAACAATATCATCTATCAAAAAGCCGCGCAGTATGGATTTGCGTTGGTGGATATGAATAATTATTTCTCAACGTTAACTACGGGAATAAAGTGGAACGGAGCAGATTATTCAACCGAATTTGTGAGTGGTGGCTTCTTAAGTTTAGATGGATACCATCCGAATCAGAAGGGATATGGCCTCATCGCTAATGAGTTCATTAAAGCGATCAACTCGCAATACAATGCCACGGTTCCAACTGGTAATTGTCAGGGATGCGACGGCATAAAGTTTCCGTAAATTTCTCGTCTGAATCTAGTACTCTCTACATAAATACTAAGAGAGGAAAAATACAACCTTGGTCTTGTTGAAGTATTATTGCCTTGCAACAACGAACTTTCCGTTACTGAATTTTCCGTTTACTGGATTGTTTAGTTGAAAGAAATACAATCCTGGGGCCAGGTCATGAATTGGCACTTTAGTAATAGATTCCTTTGCATAAATACGTTTAATGCGAACACCTGCAAGATTGTAGATCGATATAATCGTTGATTGGTAATCCATTAATTTAAAGGTTACAGAGCCACTTGCAGGATTAGGATATACCATAATTCGAACCGTTTTTTCGGATTGGGTGGGTACTCCCACTACTTGTCCGCCCTCCACAGTATAGTTGCCAGTTGCTACGCATCCAGCGCTATCAGTTACGACAACAGAATAGTTTCCAGGAGCCAAACTGCTAATCATTACGGTATCCGTGTCGCTTGTACTCCACAATATTGAATATGGAGCAGCTCCATTCATAATTGTTACAGTCGCGGTGCCATCATTTGCGCCAGATATTGTTTCTGCTGAACCGCCCAAACTAAGGCTAATTGTACAACCAGGCGTATTAATAGCTACAGAACCAATATAGACGCATCCGGTAGATTCGGTCACGGTAACCTGATATGCACCTGAGGATAGTCCTGTTATACTTGATGTGCTATCTCCACTACTCCAGAGATATGTGTAAGGGGCAACTCCTCCTGTTATACTTACGCTAGCTGTTCCGTCTCCTGCGCCCATTACCGATTCATCTGTATTAGACATTACCCCATTTACATTGCACTGCTCGTAGTAGCTGCAAATATCAGGTCCTGAACAGACAAATTGAAGCATCCAATTTTTTATATAGGCTAAAGAGGTGTCGAAGTATGCCGTATTTGAACATTCGGGTACATGATTTTGCCCATAATAAGGTTTAAAACAGTTTATCACTCCCAGCTTATCTGCTTGTTCTGCAATAGAGGCACTGCCATCCACCTCCATCAGTGGAAACCCAAGAACATATATAATATCCGTTCCAAAAGGTACAGTGCCATCCATGTCACCATGAAAGCTTATAATAGGAACGTCATTGGGTTCCATAAACGCCGTGTCGGCAAGTGCGCCGGCCATGTTAATGATAGCGTTTACTCGCGAAGAATAACCGGGGTTGCCACTATTTCCTTCCATTCCGCCGCCCATTCCGATTTCCGTAGTATCAACTAACGGAGGCAGTTCACTTGTATCATTCAAATATGCCATGTGGATCGCCATAAATGCCCCGGCAGACTGGCCACCAAAATAAATCTGGCTGGTGTCAATTCCATATGTGTTTCCATTTTCTGCAAAATCCTTTCTAAAAAAGCGTACTGCAGCTCTAGCATCGTGGGTCGCTCGGTAAACCGCTCTCGTTGCACTTTCCTCATTTACTGGGAAGCCCATCCCAATCCGGTAATTAATTGAGGCGGTAACATAGCCATAGTTGGAAAGTTCTATACAAATTGGATCTGTACATCCATCAGTTTTGTCGCCACCAATAAAGCTGCCTCCATGAGCCATAATTATTAAGGGCCTCAATGTTAAAGAATCACCAGTGGGCTCATAAACGTCCAAAAACAAATCTTGAGAGGAGCCATCGAGATTAAAATTATTTCCGTACAAAATGTTACTGGTTTTTGTGTTTCCTGTAAATACTTTAGTACTGTATCTTCCATCGCTACAATCCATTTGTGCGTAAGATAGAGTCGCTACCAAAAACATAATCGTAAATAATATTGAATTCTGCATTTTCATCTGAATGAGGGTTTGTTTTAAGTTAAATGTCACTTTATCAAAAATACGTTTTCTATTTAAATCAAATACTAGCTAGAATATGTACTGAAGTGCAAATCCCGGGACGTAAGCTCGGCTCTTCCATGTCCCGCCGAAGCCAGTTTCCAGGTTAATGTCAGTTCTTTTTGCCCCTTCTATGTAGAGAAAGGACAGATCGAGATTATAGTGCTCCGATAATTTGAAGCTTGCACCTACTGTGATGCCGACCTTATTGGTTCCAGGAGTTTCCGGGGTTAAATACCCATCTGGAACAGGTGTCATATCATAGTATGCCCCGGCACGTATCGTGACATTTTCTTTAACCAAATACTGTGCACCTAATCTGAAAGCGAATACATTTTTATAATTTCTAGCAGAATTAATATCCTCCAATTTTTCCGTGTTTTCTTCAAAATCGATGTTTAATGAGTCGTAAATGCTCCAACCGACATAATTGATGTCAAATGCTATTGTCAGGTTTTTCTTTGGAATTACAGCAATTCCAAAATTGGTTACCGAAGGAAGATTTATGGTTGCATTAAACGAAGTGTTTGGAAAGTATTCCTTAAGGGAAGAAGGAACAGAAAAGCTTGCCGAGCCATCTTCAGCCTTGAATTTAACAGAAGATCGGTAACTGAGGCCGAATGATAATTTATCGTTGGCTTTGATGTACAAGCCAGCATTAAAACCGTGACCAGATCCTTTAGCTTCTAACTCTCCTTCGCCGTACTCGGATTGTTGGTTTTGAACTGGGACCCCTTTTCTTAATTTAAAACTTCCAAGCGCATATATATAGGCTATTCCCACCCCAATCTTGTCGTTAATTTTATACGCTATGGTAGTCTGCAGAAATATGGTGGTAAGTTTCATTTCCCTAAGAACAAACTGCCCTTTCCAATCGTCTGGATATTTAATTCCACTACCGAATGGTGTGTAAACTGCAAATCCAATATTCCAATTGCTCACCTTCTTATCTCTGTGCCCGAGAGAATCTTTCTTGCCATAAACCTTTCCTGGCCGAAAGGAGCTATAAAGGGTAAATGGGGTTCCTACTCCTTTTTCAGTTTCTGTTGTGTATATACCAGGTGATGGCTCAAGATATTGAGTTCTGGGAATTATAAAACAAGCGCCAAGGGCGATACTATTTGTTTCTAAAAAAGAAAATGCTCCAGGGTTAAAAAATGAGGAGCTAGGGCCCATTATCAATGCGGTACCGGTGTGCCCCATTCCGATTTGCTTTTGACCTTGAAGGTTCACTTGAAATCCACCGGCTAATATTGCAGTCGGAGAAATCATTAGTAGTATATAAATAAATGATCGTGAAAATGCCATTGCTTGCGTCAATCCGACAAAGATACCAATTAGAGCATCATTTTTAACATCCACTCCCAGGAAAGACAGATGCATTTTCATCATTACAATCAGAACCAATGGTATTGCTCCAACCGCCATCAGGTGCCAAGGTGTCACTACATGGGCTGGTAGGGTTATCGCAAGCCGTAACGGCAACACTACTAAAATAGCCATCCCCATCACAATCAGCATACCATGTTTGCCCAGGAAACTCCGTAACATCTTCATCATCGCAATCAGAACCAATGGAATTACTCCAACCGCCGTCAGGTGTCATTCCATCAGCACATGGAGTAGAAGGGTTATCACAAGCGACAACGCCAACACTTCTAAAGTAGCTGTCACCATCACAGTCAGCATACCACGTTTGACCAGGGAACTCCGTTGCATCTTCATCATCGCAATCAGAACCAACAGAGTTACTCCAACCCCCATCTGGGGCTAGCCCGTCAACACATGGAGTAGTAGGATTATCACAAGCGACAATGCCCGCACTTCTAAAATAGGTATCACCATCACAATCAGCATACCATGTCTGTCCAGGGAATTCCGTTGCATCTTCATCATCACAATCTGAACCGGCAGTATTACTCCAACCGCCATCAGGTGCAAGCCCGTCAATACAGGGGGTAGAAGGGTTATCACAAGCTATAACTCCAGCAATTCTAAAGTAGCTATCACCATCACAGTCAGCATACCACGTTTGACCAGGGAACTCCGTTACATCTTCATCATCACAATCAGAACCAATGGAATTGCTCCAGCCACCATCAGGTGTCATTCCGTCAGCACAAGGTGTTGATGTGTTCGCACCTGCCAGGTCACAAGCCGTTACAGATGAGCTTCTTTCAGCACCGTCCCCGTCACAATCTGCATACCACAACTGCCCGGGAAACTCCGTAACATCTTCATCATCGCAATCAGAACCAACAGAATTGCTCCAACCGCCGTCCGGTGCGAATCCATCACTACAAGGAGTAGCGGGGTTATCACAAGCTACAACACCAACACTTCTAAAATAGGTATCCCCATCGCAATCCGCATACCATGTTTGCCCTGGAAACTCCGTAGCGTCTTCATCATCGCAATCAGAACCAATTGAATTGCTCCAGCCACCATCTGGGAACATAGCATCAGCACATGGGCTAGCCGGGTTATCACATGCTACAACGCCAACACTTCTATAATAGGTATCCCCATCGCAATCCGCATACCATGTTTGCCCTGGAAACTCCGTAGCGTCTTCATCATCGCAATCAGAACCTGCAGTATTGCTCCAACCCCCATCAGGGGCAAGTCCGTCAGCACATGGTGTTGAGGCATTTGCACCAGATAAGTCACATGCAGTGACAGATGAGCTTCTAGAGTAGCTGTCTCCATCACAATCGGCATACCATGTTTGTCCAGGGAACTCCGTTGCATCTTCATCATCGCAATCAGAACCAACAGAATTGCTCCAACCGCCATCTGGACTAAATCCGTCTGCGCAAGGTGTTGAGGCATCTGCGTTTGCTAAGTCACATGCTGTGATAGAAGAACTTCTAAAATAGCTATCCCCATCACAATCAGCGTACCACACTTGACCAGGAAATTCCGTCGCATCTTCGTCATCACAATCTGTACCGGTATTATTGCTCCAGCCTCCATCAGGGGAAAGCCCATCAGCACAGGGAGAAGTAGGGTTATCACATGCAACAACGCCAACAAAATCAAAATATGTATCACCGTCACAGTCAGCATACCATGTTTGACCCGGAAATTCAATTGCATCTTCATCATCGCAATCCGTACCGGCGGTATTGCTCCAGCCTCCATCTGGAAAAAGTCCATCCAGACATGGCGAATTGGGAACTTCGCATGAAACAATAGCAGTACTTCTTTCATAGCCGTCTCCATCGCAATCAGCATACCATGATTGATCGCCAACCACTAAAGGGTTTTCGTCATCACAGTCTGATGAATCAGAAACATAGTTTGCCAACGGATAACAACTAAATATAGCGTGATATTTGGTGCCATAGCCATCGCCATCTCTATCTAAAAAATAATAACTAAACAGGTCACACACATTTACAGGTGTCCAGTTGACGGAGTCCCATTCCAGTATGTCACCAGGTTGAATACCCGTTGTGTCAACATCGCTTAGTTGTGATAGGGAATTTTGCGAGAAACTGGTCCAGGCTGAGCCATCATAATAATAGAAGGTGGTTATGTCAGTGTCGTATACCAATAGTCCGATAGCAGGGGAACCTATTGCCAAACGTTCTGCACTCGTCATTCTAGGTATCAATAACCCACGATCACTTGCTGTGAGGTCCAATATAGCTGAAGGATCGGGCGTTGGATTATTCAAACCTACCCCTTGGGCGCTTACCCTAGTATTGTCTATAAGTGCAAGAAGTAATAAACCGACAAGAAATACTGGAACTCCTTTAATATATCGTGAATAAGAGTTAGAGCGTCCCCGAGCTGGACCAACGCTTTCGGAGGAAGCCCCATTTCCGCATTTGTTCAGCCGGTGGTTACAGTTTTCTTGTTCTTTCATGGTTGGGTTAAAAATTATTCAGCATCAGAGCCTTGTCGCAAAATTTAGCAAAAATAACCTACATACTTAGAATTTATAGACGAAAGAGCCTGTGAACATGTTGAAGGTATGCCAATGCCAGTTTTCGGTGAAGACAGATGGGAATCTGTGATTTTATAAGATGGTATTAATATCCTACGTTTAGCAATACCTTTTTGGTAAGTGAAACCTCCTTTGTGTTGACGTTGACAAGATAAATTCCATCTGCCAATTGAGGTAAGTCTAAGCGAACGTCCGACCTCTTTACATTGGTGGTCATGGATGTTATTAGTTGTCCAACCGAGTTGAATACTTCAATCTCCGCCTGAGATCTTCGTAGTAGATTAAATTTCACAATAACATTGTTGTTCTCTTGTGTTATCAGCACTTCATCCAGATTCTCAATTATTGCAAAGGCTCCAGTTGTTTCAAGAACTACAATAATATCTGATTGAGCGTCACTGCACGTCCCATTAAATGCAGTGTGAGTAACCGTGTATGTACCCGTAGTAATGTAAGCGTGCAAAGGATTTTTATCCGTAGATGTATTTCCATCACCAAAATCCCAAAGGTAAGTTGTGGCTCCAATAGACAAACTGTTGAATTGAACTTCTGCTCCGTCATTTAAGTACACGGTTGTGGAAGAGGAAGTGATTCCTGCAATAACTTGCATCCCATCAACAATTTCAATAGGTGAAGAAACCTGTGTGCAATTGTTGTTGTCGGTTATCGTAACTGAATAGATGCCTGCATCAAGACTGGATAGGTCTTCTGTTGACTCGCCATTGGACCAAGCATACTGGTAGGGGGCCGTTCCGCCGTTTACACTTAAATCGATAGAACCAGAATTATCTCCAAAGCAAAGTACATCGGTGTTTGCTGAGCTGTAACTTATGGCCAATGGATCATCAATTATTTCTGTTCTACTCTTCACACAAGCATTTTGGTCAGTAACTGTTAAGGTATATGTTCCGCCACTCAGGTTCATTAGATTTTCAGTGCTGTCACCGTTGGACCAAGAATAAACATACGGTGGTACTCCACCAATTACATTTGACAAAATACTGCCATCTGTATCGCCATTACAGCTCACATCGTTGGATGTGCTGTTGACTTCCAGTAAATTAGAAGGCTCTGTAATGGTTATGGTATCGCTGTGTGTTGCGCAGAGGCCGGTTGCATCCTCAACTGTGAAAATGTACGTTCCCGGGGCCAAATTCGTAATGTCATCTGATCCTGCCACGTTTAGGTTGTTCTGTAATGCGTTTCCCTGCAGGTTTTCCCAAAGATAATTCCAGGGTCCGCTACCTGATCCGGATGCTATACCAATCCCGTCATCATCACCTTTACAAACAACATCAAAAGCTTCTCCGGAAACAGGAGCGCCGATGTGTAATAAAAAACGAGGTGCTGTTGTGCTGGCTGAGATATTAAAAGTGTAAGTATTGGTGGTTCTTAAGTTAGTAAAGACGCCGGTGAGCAAATCCTCAAGCAGGATACAAGACGTTGTGGGCATGTCGTCAAAATCTCCCGCTACAATGGTGTAATTTCCCGTGCTTGGAACGGTTGCTCTAACCGGGATAATGATTGAAACGGTAAGAGGCCCCAAGGAATTGATGGACAAGTCCTTGTCTGCGCCAATTAAGGTGGAGATATTGGGTGCAACAGAATTAGGAACGGTCATTTTATAAGCATCATATTCACCATCAAAACCATCCGTTGCATCATCTTTAAATCTTATAACTGTTTCATCAATGTATCCGCCACCTTCAATGCTCATTCGAAAGATATTGCTAATGTTTCCGCTCTGTTTAAAATAGGTAGGTTCAACAGAAGTTTTAACCGTTTCTGTAATTGTCAAAGCGGGTGGATTCGCAGTGGCCTTCACCCAAAATGCCTGTGAAGATGCTATCTCTTTTGCACCGCCATTTGTGCCTACACCAGCAACATAGGAAGCATACACTCCTCCGTTTGGATCCCAAATGTATATAGCGTTGTTAATATTGGATTTGGTCCAACCGGCAGCATCCCAATCAATCGCTGAGGGGTATGGGTTGCCCACCAGATTCCAGCCATCATGGTCGGTTAATGGGGTAGAGTTATAAGTAACAGGTAATGCGGTGCCAAATTTGTTGGGAGTACCCGCCGTTGCAAAGGTATAAGCAGGCGTATTAGTGGGTGTAGTTCCATGATAAATAAGGTATCCTACACCAGAAGAGATGGTATGGGCTACAGTAGTAATGCCATAATATCCAGTATCAGATACATCCGTCAATGTTTCATCATACCTTCTAACTGAATACCAGCATCCGGTTTGTGGGGTGGCAGCACAACCTTCATTTCCATCCGGAATACTCAGTACCATGGTTTCGTCCCATTCAGCAACGGTAGCACCAGCTACAGCCGATGAAATAAAACGATAGCCTGTTACCCCTGCAGGCACATAGCGTTCCATAACTATATCTCCCACAAAATTAGCCCCAGCTGGAATTTCGGCCAGGCGAGCTGTTACTGATGAATTTGATTTAAACAATGCAGTATCTGTAGTTGCATCCAATACTCCCAAATCAATTTTCATTTCTTTTCCAATACGTGTTTTCGATGCAAGATTAACCGTGTCGCCGCTGTTGATCAAGATATTGTAAAACTCATTGGAACCCGTTATGGTCTGTCGATTAATGCCAACAAATCCGACCTGGCCAGTATCCTGATATAGGGAGTCATTGTTAGTCCAATCACCTGTTAATTCCATCTGACCGTTGATGTCCAAGTTAAATTGCCCCTGATTTACCATATCACCGCCAATGGTAACCGTCATTCCAGTTTGAACAGTAATGCTAACGCTATCATTGGTCCACAGAGCTTGTGCGGAAGCAGTATTACCGAATAGTATTGGTATCAGCACTATTTGTAATGCTGCGGAAAAGAGGCTGAAAATATTCTTCATCTTTGTGCGATTTAAGAAAGTGTGTGTATTAATATGTTTCTTCATCTATCTGTTTTTTTAATCAATTTTCTCATGTAGGCTTGTTCGCAAATTTCATTATTATCGTAGATATGCTGTATATCGTTTTTAGTAATTCGTATCTTTCGTAGTTTGTTATTCTTCATTTTGTTTTGCGATTAATTTTTCCATTTCCTTTTTCAAAGCTTCGATTTCCTTCTTTATCTCTTCATTTGTTGTTTGCTGTTC
>NVRZ01000077.1 GCA_002401055.1 Bacteroidota bacterium | reverse complement strand
GTGACATAAAGAGGTGCGCGACAATAAATGGGACCGCAATCCAAGTAAGTACGCTCTTCGGCTTGCTTACGAACACGAGTCCAAAAGCTGTCAGGAAGAGCAAGCTTAAAGGTGGTATCATCTGAATAAAGCCGTTTGTAAAATAGAACCACCAGGGTTCTGCACCGAATGTAGCTGCCCTGCCCAATATGACCTGGTGCACAAAGTAACCGTACATTGGAATTGACCAACTACCATACAACCAGCGGTCAATCACCGATCCAATTCCGATCATCAGAAGTATGCCCAAAGTAATGGTAATGAGGTGCGAGATCTTGTTTTTATTGATAAAGAGCATCCAGGACATCAGTCCAAATATCATTAGGCCAACCTGGTTTCGAAAGAGAAATGCTGCGCCCAATACCAAACCTATAAGCAGCCATTTCATTGTGCCTTTTCCAAACTGTAACTGAATCAGCGAGGCGCCAATTAAAAAAGAGGTTCCCGCCCAGTTTTCTGATGAAAACCGCACATTAATGAACACGGAAAACCATATGAGCAGCGAGCAGAGTACAAAGCCATTTTTCCATTTTGAATCAACCTTATGGACAAATGCTTTTAGGAAAAGATGAATACTGAACAGGGATAGCGCTGCTGACAGCAGGCGCAGAAAGGTAGCTACGTTAAATGGGCTGGAGATACCAATTGCGTTGAGAAAAATTGTGGATATATATGCGATGCCTGGCTGTAAAGCCGATCTAATTTGTAGCTGATACTCCCAGGACAAAGATGAACTCTCATTTAATCCCAGCTTGCTTCCGGCAAACTCCAGTATTTGAAAATGCTCATCAGCATGATAGTGCCCAACCGAAAAGACAGCAGCAACAATGTAAATCACAATGCTGAGCAAATAGATCTTTTTAATGCCGGTCATGCGCTTCAAATTAGGCTGAATGTAAAGCGATCATAGTTAAACTCAAAAAGTGCTCGGTTTTCGCTCAGAACGCACAACCCCCTGCTCACTTTGCCAGATGCTAAGTTCGCCGTCCCCCTTAGCAAGGGGGACGGTTTGTTTGCAGCGCAAGCAAACGGGGGGTAAGCTACCATTGTGTATAAGTTAGCGCTTAACTTATGAGACATGCCAAATATATCTTGGGTTACATTAACAAGGATAAGAGAAAAAAGGAGACGGATGTATTAGAGTATGGAGACTTTCTTAACAATGGATATTTTGCTTTTCGAATTTTCAATCCTCAGATAGTAAATTCCACTTTCCATCCTATTGATCGGAATAACTGCATGATCTTTGAATTTCATTTTTAAAACTATCTGGCCCATTGTATTAATAATTGACACTTGATAATTTTCGCTATGATTCATGTAGACGGAAATTGTTTCCGTAGCTGGGTTTGGATATATCAATGCATCAATGGTTGGCTCAAATTGAATTTCCTCTTTACCCGCTATCAGGCCTGGACTAAAAACAGGAAAGTCAATATTGGTAGGATAACCTGGGGAGAATGAAATACGCTGTACTGCTGTTCTTGGCTCCATCTCAACGCCGTTGAAGGTATACTTCCGCCCATCTCCAGGCTTTCTTCTAAAGAAATCACCATCGTGCAAGGGCAAATTGGGATTTACCTGATATCGCGTGTAATTAGAGCTGCTAATCAAAACCTTGATTTTATGATCTTTTCCCCAAGTATATGCCAAAGGCATCATCTTAAACTTGTATTGATAAGTCTGTCCAATATTGATATTGGAGTAGGGGATATAATCGATCGAGTCTTTCACCTCTCCAAGTGGAAAGCTGGTCACGCTGTGATAATCATTGGTACCATTTCTTCCAAGCACCAAGCCTTTCGCGTACTCCCTGGCTCTTGCGTTTACACACCCACTTGCTACGAAGAACTCCCTGCCATCAGGATAAACGTCGAGAATTCTTATAAAAAAGTCAGTGTCCGTTGGGCCGCTTGTGACCCCACCGGGATTCGTTTTTGCATAGATTGTTGCAACGGGAAATCCAATTACACACATTGAATCTGCTATAGGAGCGGATGTGTATGATAATACGCCCTGCCGATCCATTGTATACCCCGCATATTTTGGGTCAGCGAGGTTCATCTGCCCCTGGCTGTCTTTATCATCTTGCGGTGTTCTAACAATCATATTGGCTCCACCAATTGTGAGCACAGGATCATCTGGATCATGCACATATATCCCATAACCTTCATCGCTTGTCGGAACATTATATGTAAACGTGCCATTTTGGTGCATATACATGTTCATCCAACCAATATCATTTACAAGAGGGAAGGTGTCCGAGCTAAACCAATAATTACCAACATTGTCATTGTCAGGGATGCCATCGCCATTTGGCCCTACCACGTAAAACCTAACATTTGGAACGTCATTCGCAAAATCTAACTCTGGAATGGGCAGGATAGGCTCACCATCCAACCCCGGGATTAATGGGTCACCGAGTGCAGGTATGTCAATTCCCGGGTCATTTACAGAGTAAACCTGCGCACCGGTAAGCGTTTCTTTTACTTCTACTTTGATGCCGCTTAGACCTCCGGCCCCATTTATAAAAGTGAGCATTTCCTCAAAGGTAATGTAGTAGTCTTCAGCTGGAATTTTAACCAAAAGTCCAATTGTTCCCGGAACCAACACTTGCCATTTATTACTCTTATGGATCAAAAACTTCGGATCACCCAGGTCCATTCCTGGAACGTGGTTCATGTTGTACCTGAACCAGCTCAATATTTCCGTTTGCAGGAGTTCTGAAATGGGAACGCTGTCTTCGCTAAACTCGATGTTTCCAATAACGTCCATCACGTTAGTAGGGTATTGCATATCACCCGTTTCCCTGGTGCCAATTGTTTGATGTGCCCACGGTCCTATCACAATTTTTTGCAATTTCTTGTTGGGGAGAGAGTCTTTCAGCTCCTTGCGCATGTATGCCCAGGTTTCCAGTTGGCCATCCACAAATATGTCCCACCATCCACTCACATTGTACGCCGGTACTTCCATGTTCGTATAGCGACTGAGTCCTCCGTTGGTATCACCTTCTCCAGAGGCATTAACCGCTGCGCGGCTAATATCCATGTCGGCACGACCACGTGAATTAGGATAGTAACCGGCAACATCTATATCACCGTTTTCTTTAGTGTATCGAATCACAGAAAAATGATCAATGGCGAGATTGGCCGCATCAAATTTATTGTTCAAGTTGTAATCAAAGGACGTGTGAAGCGTGTTCTGAATATCTGTATCCACCGAAATTGAATCATCTTCAATACCAGTAAAAATCTGACCCTTCAACCAACCAGTTACCAGCCTGTCTCTAAATACACCGTTCTGAAACCCTGTGCTTTTGTAAAACTCACCAGGTGCCACGATAGGCAATATGCATCTTACTCCTGGCAGGCTAGCATCGGTTTTGTGCGCTGCCACAGCCTGAAATTGATTGTAACCAAGCGCAGATGCGCCAAATAAACCAATAATCCCGTGTGTCATTTTATCTACTGTGTCAATGATTCCATCATTGTCCAGGTCATAGCTTCTGAATAAGCTATCCAATATGAAAAGATTACTATTGTAACCATCCTCATGGAAGTTACCATTCAAGGGGTCTGAGAGATCCGTTACATCGAGAACGTGTTTTACATTGGCATGGTAAGGGTTTTTATTCCATCCATCACTGTAGATAGGAAGGTATACTCCTTCCGAAGAGTAGCGTCCGCGTTGATCCTGGTATGCAAATGCATAGCCGAACATAGAAACTACTCCTGCCGCATCAGCTCCTTCTTTGTCATAGGGAGTGCGGACAAATATGATGGGGAGCTTGTATGGATTTGGATTGATTCCGCCATTAATAGAATCATAAACTACCAACTGTTTTCCTTTAGGAATAAACTCTAGAAGGTTTGATCCCAGTCCTGGAATTGTAATATCTATCATCAAACAATCCTGTGGAATAGGCAGGAAAATATCCGTCATCAACTTTATGCCGTCTGGCATTGTAAAGGGTACACTGAACTTAGTCGAGAGTTCAGATATATCGTCAAACTGACCATTAAGCGTTTGAGTGCTTCCGGGGTTTGAGACGAAGAGACACATTAAAAATAGGCTCAGCTGAATTACTGAATGTTTTAAAGTACACATTACCCAGTCTTTTAGTTAAGTGAAATCTTTCTTACAATTTGCTTCTGACTTTTAAGGTCATCAATTCGAACGAAGTATATACCCTTGCGCAAATTCTCAAGACTAAGCTCTGTTTTATCTTTGAACACCTTGTCAAGCACATGCTGACCCATCATGTTTATCAAAGTCAGATTGTACTTGCCATTTTTATTCATGTAAACGTACAAATTGCTTTGGGCAGGGTTGGGATAAACCAATGCATCCATTTCGGTCTTTGTAATTATGTGCGGCGACGTACTGGCCACTACACCAGGTGTAAATATTGGGAGATCAATATTTGTTGGATACTGAGTTGAAAAGGCGATTCGCTGTACCGCAACTCTTGGCTCCATATCCACTCCTTCAAAGGTGTATTTTTTACCATCTCCAGGCTTTCTTCTAAAGAATTCCCCTGCTTGTATCGGTAAATTAGGGTTAACTTGATAGCGAGTGTAATTACTACTGCTGATAAGAATTTTAATCTTGTGTCCAGCGCCCCAAGTGTATGCGATGGGCATCATCTTGAATTTATATTCATAGATATCCCCAATGTTTACATTAGTAAACGGAATATCCTGAATACCATCAGATGGCTCATCCTCCGGAAATCCTTTGTTCTGATAATCAAAGGTGCCATCAAGTCCCAATACCAATGCTCTAGCATATTTCTGTGCTCTTGCATTTACACATCCTTCCACTACAAACAATTCTCTCCCATCTGGGAAAACATCTAATACTCTAATAAAGAAGTCCGTATCCGTTGGTCCTGAAGTAACACCACCCGGATTCGTTTTGGCATAAAGTGTTGCAACTGGGAAACCTATGATACACATTGAGTCTGTGATTGGCGCACCCGTGAACGCCACAACACCCTGCCGATCCATCGTGTATTTTGCATAGAGCGGGCTAGCGAGGTTCATCTGCCCTTGACTGTTCTTGTCATCCTGCGGAGTTCTAACTATCATATTCGCTCCACCTGTGGTAAGGATGGGATCATTAGGGTCATGAACATAAATCTGGTACCCCTCATCATCTACAGGGGCGGTGAAATCCAATGTATTGTTTTGGTGCATGTACATCTTGGTCCATTGAATGTCATTGATCAATGGAAAACTATCAGACGACATCCAGTAATTACCAACTGTGTTTGAATCGCCATCTCCAACTACATAAAATCTATAAGGCGGTACCGAATCCGGATTAGAAAAATCTTTGTCGTGTGGAGGTTTAATCTCCTCCTGGTCTAAACCAGGTAACAAAGAATTTGGATTTTTCGGGATGTCAAAAGTCATTTGCGTTGTTCCACCAGTTTGGCAAAGCGACACCTCAACCTGAATAGGTGGGAGCCCAGAGAATCCAGATAGGAAATTGATGAAATCTTCGAACGGAATGATATAATCTACCGAGGGAAGCCTGATGCTGTCAACCCCACATAGACCACCGCCACCTGGTTGCCAATTTTTGGCTTCAGGGATGAATACTTTTGGTTCACCATAACCTTTAGTGTAGTTCAGATTGTGCCTGTACCAACTCACAATGTCAGAACCAAAAATATCAGTAAGTGGTAATATGTCATTATCAGTGGCACTTAAATCCAATCCCAAAGCTTGGTAAACGTTGCTAGGGTAAGTTTGGTCCCCCGTTTCAAGGCTACCAATTGTTTGGTGTGCCCAGGGCCCGATTACCACTTTTTGTAGTTTTCTTATTTGGGGAGCCGCATATTTACGCATTAAGTTGTTGGTTTCTATTTGGCCATCAACGAAAATATCCCACCATCCAAAGAGGTGATACGATGGAACCTGCATGTTCCTGTATCTGCTATAAGCTCCATTCAGTTTACCTTCACCACTGGCGTCGACTGTCGCGCGACTGGCATCCATATCGCTTCTTCCAATTGAATTTGGATAATATCCCGCCACGTCATTGTCTGTTGGTCGGAACATGGTGAAGTGGTCAATGGCCTCGGTGGCAGCGTCAAATTTATTGTTGTTTCCATAGTCGTATGAAGTATGCATTACATTGTGAACACCTCCTGGATTTCCCAAAGCCTCATCCATGTTTCGAAAGTAATTTTCACCTCCACTTCCGCAAGTATCGCAATCGTCCTCCACTCCAGTAAAAATCTGCCCCTTCACCCAACCTGTTACAATTCTATCTCTGAAAACGCCGTTGTGATAACCAGTAAATCGCATGTGCTCATTGGTACCCACAATTGGTAATAGACACTTTAGTCCGGCTTCCAGTGTATCAATCTTATGTGCCGCTGCTTGTTGATACTGAGTATTCGCCAGGGCGGATGCTCCAAAACATCCAATGCTTGGTGTTGGAACAGGGAATGTATCCAAGACGCCGTCGTTGTTGTAATCATAAACTCTCATCAACCGGTTATTCCCGAGTATGGTATCAAGGTCACCGTCGAGATCAATATCATATACAATCGGCGTGCTCTTCAACCATGACATTGAGCTGTCATATTCGTAAGCACCAGTCATGTAGCGAATGCTGTTATAACCGTCTTCATGATAATTCCCATGCTTAGGATCTCCAACGGGTGTTTGGCGATCTAATACATGTCCCCAATCTGGGTGATACGGATCTTTTGCCCAGCTATCACTGTACATGGGCATATACACGCCCTCGGAAGCATATCGTCCTCTCATATCCTGCATAACAGCAGTATTTCCGAGCAAAGTCATTAGGGCCATTGCATCTTCACCGGTCTTATCATACGGAGTCCTGGTAAAAATTACGGGCAACTGGTAGGGATTTGGGTTTGCAACTAAATTCTGCTTGTCGTAATAATTCCACTTTAGCTTTAGCGGGCTTTTACTAAGCGTATCTGGCAATATGATGGAATCATAGATGATAATCTGCGTCCCTTTTTTAATTAACTCAATTGTAAATGCATCAAATATGGGCAAGCCTAAAATATTGGTGTCGATGGTGATCTCATAGGTTAGGCAATCAGAGAGAACTGGGAGGTAAACATCTGTCATGAGTTTTATACCATCGGGCATGGTAAACGGAATTTCCATGATCGTGGCAAATTCGGAGATATCGTCTATTTGCCCGTTGTTCGCTGTATTCTGAGCGGAGGACATGGATGGCAGTGCAAAAAGTAACAGTAATAAGCCGAGGAAGTTTTTCATATTGTTGGGGCTGATGAGGTAATTCGTGTTATGTATACAATATTAAGAACAAATTGCCTCATTTCCAATCAGATAAGTACCGATTTCCTACTTTATTATTCACTAATTTCGGCACTTCAATTGTTAAAAATAGTACCCTCATTGGCATGTGGACTCGAATAATTTTTCTTGCAGTAATATTCTTCCTGATTGATTTGTACTTTTTTCAGGCAGTGAAAACTGTTACCCAGTCTTTCTCACTGAACAAGAAAGCGGTGATTTATTGTGCATTTTGGAGTTTAACAATTTTGAGCATTGGATTTGGTGTGGCTTTCAATTATTTGCCATCAACAGGTCCCTGGAAAGGCATTCGTTTGTACGGAATGTCAATACTTATGATGTTTATGATTTGCAAAGTGCTGGGCATTCTACCTCTACTTATAGACGATGTCATTAGGTTTTTCAAATTTATTGTTCAGTTGTTTATAAGGGAGCATGGTGTTGATACCGGAGGAAAGGGAATCTCACGAGCAAAGTTCTTAAGTCAGATGGCATTAGTAGTAGCCGCCATTCCTCTAGCGACCTTTCTCTTTGGAATGGTGAGAGGTGCCTTTAACTACCAAATAAGAAAGGTCACCGTAAAACTTCACAATCTTCCGGATTCCTTTAAAGGTTTTAAAATTGTTCATATATCGGATATACACATTGGTAGCTTTGTATCTGGTAATCCACTAAGAACAGCATTTGCCATGATTGCTGAGCAAAAGCCTGATGTTATCCTATTTACGGGCGACTTGGTGAATAATCTCGCAGAAGAGGCCGAAGAATTTATAGAGCAGTTATCGTCATTATCAGCGCCCGAAGGAGTGTTCTCCGTATTGGGAAATCATGATTATGGCCATTACGTACAGTGGAAAGACGAAAACGAGAGGATTGCAAATGTGGAGAAACTGAAGCAGCTACAAAAGGATGTAGGATGGAAGCTGCTGATGAATGAAACCCATATGTTTGAGAAGAATGGCGAGAAGTTGGCGCTTATTGGAGTTGAAAATTGGGGTGCCAAGATGAGATTTCCCAAGTATGGGCAATTGGAAAAAGCACACGCGCAGGCCACAGAGGCATCGTGTAAGATATTGATGTCACACGACCCATCACACTGGGAAGCGGAGACTACAGCACTTTTTAAGGACATCAACCTTACACTTTCGGGGCATACTCATGGTATGCAGTTCGGAATTGATATCCCTGGTTTAAAATGGAGCCCAGTTCAATATGTCTACAAGCAATGGGCCGGATTGTATCAGAAAGGTGATCAATACCTCTATGTAAACCGAGGTCTGGGTTTTATTGGTTATATGGGTCGGGTAGGGATTATGCCTGAGATTACTGTTATTGAGTTGGATAGAGCGTAAAGTCTCTTACAATGATAATAGGTTGAAATTCTGAGCGAAGCGAAGAATCTTTAGTTAATTAATATCAAGATTCTTCGCTTCGCTCAGAATTGCAGATCGTAGATTAATTTGCAGCTAAAACTTCTCAACTATCCCTAACCCAAACAGGGCAAAATCGTACTTAACAGGATCGTTCGGGTCGAACACCTTGAGCTTATCAGTTAACTCCTCCACAGCTTTCCAGTCGTTTTGCTTTCTAGACAGAAGTCCCAGCTTTCGAGATACATTACTGGTATGAACATCCAGGGGTATGCGTAAGTGCTTCATGTTTTCGCTGTTCCATATTCCAAAATCCACCCCACGCTTATCCTTTCTAATCATCCAGCGGAGAAACATGTTGATGCGCTTGGCCGCAGAGTTTTTGAGGGGATCGGAAACGTGCTTGGTTGTTCGGGCGGGATGGGGTAACTCGAAAAACGTCTTCTTAAAGTCTGAGATAACCAACTGCATATTACCATTATGCTTCGCAATTCCAGCCTCAAACAGTTGCTGTAGTCCACCGTGATTCTTGTATATGTTGTGCAATGACTTTAAAAAATAGTTGCAATCAACTCCATTGAACGTGCGATGCACAAATTTCTTCAGTGTCTTGCTATCATGAAAATTGGTTTCCATAACAAAGCTATATGGACTATTATCCATAAGAACCACCAACTTCCTTGCATTTCTAATTATCGTTTTTCTCTGGCCCCAGGCAATCGTTGCCGTTAAAAAGGCGGAAATTTCTATGTCCTTCTTCTGAGAGAATAGGTGTGGAATAGAAATAGGGTCTTTCTCAATGAAATCTTCCCGATTGAACTGTTCGTATTTCGCCTGAAGAAATTCAAGCTTGTCTTTATCCGATAAATGCTTCAAGAAACTTACTCGTTAAAATCTCGTTACAATGCCTTAAATGGTAAAATTGAACATTTTTTAAGTGTCTAACACATTATGAGTTACACGAGATATTTGATTTCATATTTACTAATTGTACTGAGTCAACTTACTTTTGTTTGTGCTCAGGATGAAGTAACAGACAAGAAACTTCTGGTAAAAGCAGAAGAGCACTTCTATGACGGTGACTTTAAATCTGCTCTGCCTTTATATAGAACCTTGTATTCGAGTAACCCCAGAGATCCCATGGCAAATTTTGCATTGGGAGTGTCATACATAAATTTGGCACCTAACATTACCGAAGGGATTAACAAGGCGAATGCTATTCCTCACCTTGCGTTCTGCCGAAAAGAACAGTATCTGGTTGATGTGAGCTATTTTCTGGCAAGAGCCTATCACCTTACCTACCAATTTGATAAGGCGCAGTTATATTATAAAGAATACCTGGATTCACTCCCTACCCATGAGCTCTATTACCTCATGCCTACCTTGAAAAAGGAAGAGCAAATAGCGGATGTGCGCCGAAAGATAGAAATGTGTAACAATGGAATTGTCCTGACTGCTGATACTGTCTCTGTAGAATTTGCAAATATGGGAGTTAATATTAATTCCAACTTTCCTGATTATGCACCAGCAATTTCAGCGGATAATGAAGTGCTGATATTTACTTCCAGAAGACCGCGACATAGTGTGGATGAAAAAATGACTGCAGACTATTTATACTACGAAGATGTTTACATCTCCTACAACAAGCACGGTAAATGGATGAAAGCGGTACCCATCAGCGACAATATCAATACCAAGAAGCACGACGCCAGTATCGGACTCTCGTCAGATGCCCAGATCTTGTTTACCTACTTCAGGGGCGACATATACAAGTCTCGACTGGATGGATTGAGCTGGAGCAAACCAGAAAAGCTGGGTAAAGAAATCAATACCTCGGCTTGGGAAACGCACATCAGCATTACATCGGCTCAGAATACAATATATTTTGTCAGTGACCGAAAAGGAGGATTTGGTGGCAGGGATATTTACAGTGCCAAATTATTGCCTGATGGTGAGTGGGGTGAAGTGCAGAATCTAGGAGCAACAGTAAATACAAAATACGATGAAGAAGCACCTTTTATCCATCCGGACGACAGGCACTTATACTTCTCATCAAAAGGCCATAACAGCATGGGTGGATTTGACATCTTTTATACCGTAAGGACAGAAGAAAGCTGGTCTAAACCAAAAAATATGGGTTATCCCATTAACACTCCCGACCATGATATATACTTTACCGTTTCTGCTAATGGAAGGAAGGGGTACATATCTACCATACGAGATGGCGGATTGGGAGAAAAGGACGTTTACATTGCCTCTATGCCGGATACAGGAGAGGTTCCTTTGACAGTGATACGCGGAATGATAAAAGGAGATAACGGACTGCCTCTGTCAGCGAAATTTGCAGTTAAAGATGTAGGGTCTGGTGAGTTGGTGGGTATTTATAGCTCCAACTCTGCAACAGGAAAGTACTTACTTGTATTTCCTCCGGGGCGTGATTACGATTTGGTTATTAGTGCTGAAAATTTTGTACCACATCGTGAGCGCATAAGTATTCCTGATCAGGATCGTTTTTATGATCTCTTTCAAGAAATTCAACTCACCACAGCTACGGGAATTGATATTATTACAGGAAACGATACAACCCTGGGGCAACAGATTTATGTTCGAAACGCATTCTTCGACATCGACAGTGCCATTAGTACAGTTGATGCAGCTTTGCTACAAACAGATGTAAAGGAAATCGCGTATTCTGCGTTTCTTGGAAAACTGGAAAAAGCGGAAGACAAATCGGGTATATCTAAGCAACTGGAGACGGTGGAAGGCATTGGCAACAGCGTAAGGGAATATGAGCCAATTAAACAAGTGCATATTACCAATC
>NVRZ01000076.1 GCA_002401055.1 Bacteroidota bacterium | reverse complement strand
CTATTCGGATTTTCAACGTAGGATCTAAAACTATGGTCCCCAAATGCAAGGTTTATTGGGGGAAGCATAATTTCTTCTGAAGTGAAGCTAGATAAAATTCCTGTCCAGCTATAAGTTTGTACAACCCCACTATCAATTTGGTATCTTACATCGACGGTCGTTAAAGTATTCGCACCATAATTGGTCAGGTTAATAGTTGGGGAAAAAGAACTTATGCCACATAATGTATCAGAGATAGACAATATGGCAATACCTGCATCCAGATTGTTTATTGGGGTGCAACCAGCGGAACTCTGAAGGCTGGATCTGCTAGAACCGAGAACAGATTGCATAACTGTTTTTTGGCCCTCTGAAAAAAGATACATGCATGCATCATCAACATAATCCATATAATTCATGTGCATGTCAATTAGATCGGGGAAATCATTGTTGCACGAATTTTGGGTAACAGAGGGACATCCATAGTTCGGATTTGCGGTTGGAGGTGTGTCAGCTATTCCATCTCCACCTGTACAACCTCCCTGAAACGTGTGAGCAAGTCCCAACCAATGGCCAACTTCATGTGTGCCAGTTCTACCCTCATTAAAAGCTCCACCGAATGCATTATCAGGTGGGGCTCCGATATATTGATATCCGCATACAACTCCATCATTTGCCGCTGAGCCTCCGGGGGGCGTAGCATATCCAAGCAATCCGCCTCCCAGGTCACAGATCCAAAAGTTCAAATAGTCATCTCGGGGCCATGGATCTTTTCCGCCACCAGCAGTAGATTTGGGGCTGGTCGACGAAAAATTAGTTACCGTAGTAGCAGTTCGCGTTATTCCAGATGTAGCATTGCCATTCGGATCTCTTACTGCGATGCAAAACTCAATTTCTGAATCTGCAGCAACACCCTCAAATTCTGTTGGTACCTTTCCTGTATCTGCATTTAATTTTCTGTAGTCATAGTTTAGTACGTCTAACTGTGATAGGACCTGCGCATCAGATATGTTTTCAGCGGCATTTTCATATATGACATGAAAAACAACAGGTATAGTTCTTATAACTCCACCTTGTTTGGAAGCTAAATTGCTTTTCAGCCACTGCTGTGCATCCAATTTGGCCTGATTCACATCTATTTCTATTTGAGGATTCAGTTTTACCTGTGCTTCATAATAAGCGTCTGTACCACATGTACGTTGACTTTGGGCAGATAAATGCTCATTTAGGCCTAGGCTTAAAATGATGACCAGAAGAATTGCTTTAATTTTCATAAAGTTTGTGTCAATTAGTTTTATCGTATTAGGCTAATTTTCTTCGTGTGAACTGATTTTCCATCATGAACTCTCACGTAATAAATTCCCCTTGAATACTCAGACAAATCAATATTGTAGTTTTCTTTGGCAGTTCCAGCAATATCTTGCAAGAGAATTATTTTCCCCGAAATATCAAATACAGATACGTTAACATCTCTGTTGTCGTTTTCTCCAAAATCTAAATGTACAACTCCCGTTGTCGGGTTAGGATAGATGTTGAACTCAAAGCTCTGTTGAATTACAATTATGCCCATCACCACTGAATCAACATAAATGCTTTTTGTAGTAGTACATCCATTCGCGTCTGTAATTGCCACAGTTTGGCTACCCAAGCACAAGCCAAATGCCGTTGCCAAAGTTTGAGCTGCAGGATCATTCCATAGATAGGTATATGGTGGAGTGCCTCCTGTAACATTGGCACTAGCCGACCCGTCGCATGTAGAGTCAGATGATACCTTGATGTACGTCAAAGATGTACTTAACAAGGCTGGTTCGGTAATGGTTATAACCGAAGTTGCAATACAACTGCTAGAGTCGGTGAGTGTAACGTTATAAATCCCTGCCGTCAGCCCTGTAGCGATGCTGTTGGTCTGTGAAACGGCATCACTCCAAAGAAAGCTATATGGCAATGTCCCACCAGATGCGGTTATTGAAGCACTTCCATCTGATCCGCCATAACACAAAGGGCTTTGAGCAATCGTAAACATTATTGGTGCACCAACATTGCTGACCGAGACGGAACTGACTGATGTACAGCCGTTGTCGTCTGTAACGGTCACATAATATACTGAGGCAGCCAGACTGCTGGCCATAGAAGAAGTTTGCCCATCACTCCATAGGTATGAATATGGGGTGATCCCATTACTAGCGCTAACTGAAGCACTTCCGTCAGAAACACCACAAGTTGCATCTGTACTTGAAGTGGTATTGCTAATCGCGATGGGTTCATTAATTGTTATCTGATCCGATGCAGTACATCCATTGGCATCTTCAATAGCAACACCATAATTACCTGCACACAATCCGGTGGCTATTGATGTGCTCTGTGATGGCGATGAATTCCAATAGTAATTAAATGGAGCTGTTCCGCCTGAGATAGTAACCGATGCGTTGCCATCACAAACATTTGCGCAATTGGCATCAGTAGAAGTTGCAGAAGCTAAAATTGAAGGTCCGCTACCAATGGTAACAGATGTGGTGGCAACACATCCACTGGCGTCTGTAACTGTTGCATCATAGTTTCCCGCACAAAGTCCAGTGGCGATACTTGTACTTTGCGTTGGGCTGGTATTCCAGGCATACGTATAAGGTGTAGCTCCGTTGGCTCCTGCAGCGGATGCAACGCCATCACATGCTCCCAGGCAGCTGGTGCTGTTACTTGTTGAACTTGCGGTAAGAGAGCCTCCTCCTGATGCTACACTTAAAGTACTCGTTTCAGAACAACCATTGGCATCAGTTACGGTAACCAAATAAGTTCCAGTACACAAGTTATTGGCCATGGCTCCACTTTGAATAGGAGAAGTACCCCAAATATAGGTGTAAGGAGAAGCGCCACTTGAACCACTCGCTGTTGCAGTTCCGTCACAAGAACCACATGTGGCATCTGTAGAAGCCACAGTTAAGGCCGGACTGGCATTTACTGTAATCATCCCGTTGGTCGTTTTTGTATTGCTTCCATCGCTGTTGGTGGCAGTTAGCGATACTGTATAAGATCCAGTGGTACTATATACTACATTGGGGTTTTGGCTAGTTGAGGTGCTAGGCGATCCTCCGGTAAAACTCCATGCCCATTGGGTTGGACTATTAGTACTCACATCCGTAAAGGTTACCGATTCTCCTTCGCAAATACTTGTGGTACTTGCCGTAAAATTTGTAACAGGAGGCGTTCCGCTTGAATTTGTATAGATATTAATGTCATCTATGTATAAATTATTTCCCCAATAACTTTTGGCATGAAAGAGAAGTTGAAAAGAACTATTGCCGTTATATGCATCGAGATTTATTGATTCAGCCGTCCACTGAGAGTTGGTCGGAATAAAGTACGAGGTATCATCTACAGCAGTCTGCATGGCTGTGCTTCCATTGGCATAGATAACTTGCCAGGTTAATCCACAATCTGATGATCCATATATGTATAGCGAGTCAAAATAAGTTGCATCATACTTAGTGTATGCCAAGTTGAAGTCCATAACCGTTGGAGAAGAGGCATTTGATAAATCCAGGCTAACCGTGTAGAGATAGTCACTTTGCCCTTGGATATTCTCAGCAGCGGAATAAAAATCCATTTGTAAACATGCAGAACTGTTGCCGAAACCACTGGCTGTTGTTACAGCTGACCAAGTTACATTGGCATCTGGATTATCCAGTGTCCATCCTGATGGCGGAAATGTTCCACCTTCAAATCCTTCGGTGAATGGAAGAGAAGAACCTGATGTGCTTATGGTAAATGTTTGAGATGAGGCGTCATTTCCACCATCTCCATCCGTTCCTGAATTAGGTGCCGTAGTAGAGGCATTAAAAGTGTGGCCTCCTGCAGAAACAGTAATACCTGGAAGGGTAACATTTTCAGTTGTATTGGTGGCCAAAGAGCCTGTCCAGGAAGCGGTATTGTTGGTCCCGCCGTCAACATCGTAATTAATCGTAGCACTTGTGAGAGTAGTTGTTCCAAAATTTTGAATGGTAACTACTGGGGTAACTGTTGTGTTACAAGCCGTTCCAGTAGGTGAAATAATCAACGATATTCCGGCATCAAGTGCAATTCCGACAGGGTTTACACAGCCAATAGAAGAAAGAATACTTGCTCGCGAGCCGTTCAATGTCGCGACCATTACATTCTTTTGCCCCGTGGTAAATAAGTTCATGCACGCATCATTGGTATAGTCCATGAAGTTCATATGCATGTCGTTCAAGTCAGTAGGAGTTTCGGTGCAAGTATTTTGACTGGTTGATGGGCAAAAATAATTGGGCGATGATGTGGGGGGAGTATCACATATAAAATCTCCTGCTGAAGCACAATTAGAAGAAGTTGTACCTGCACAACCTCCGTTAAAGGTGTGGTTGACATTAAGCCAGTGTCCAACCTCATGCGTAGTAGTTCGGCCTTTATCAAAAGGTGACGAGGCTGTACCAAGCGTTCCAAAAGCGGTATATAAAACTACCACTCCATCTCTCCAAGCCTGACCACCTGGTGGTGTGGCATATCCGAGAAGTGAATTCCCTAAATTACAGACCCAAATATTTAAATAATCATCTCTTGGCCATGCGTCTTTCCCCCCATTAGAAGTCAACTTAACATTGTCATTTGTGGAGAATGAGGTGGTGGTTGTATTGGTACGTGTAATTCCTGTACTCGCGTTTCCATTTGGGTCCTGTTGAGCAAGGCAAAATTCAATTTCGGAATCGGCGGCAACATTTAAGAATGCAGTTGGCGTATTAGTTGCATCTGCGTTTGTCCTTCTGTAATCTTCGTTAAGAACCGTAATTTGAGAACTGATCTGAGCATCTGAGATGTTTTGTGCGTTCGTATTGTACACAACATGTACCACAACCGGTATGGTAATTACCGCTTTCTTGCTTGTCTGCGCATTGATGTTATTTTGGATCCATTGCTGTGACTGTGCTCTAATCTGGTCTATAATAATGCCATATTTGGGGTTATCCGCCAACATTTGAGCCTCATACTGATCTGTAGCACAAGTTCTTTGCGCTTTAGCCTCACTACTCAAAATGCACAACAATAATGAAGCGCCTATCATCAGATAGGACTTTGATGAACCCCTTACCATATCTTAATTTTATTTGTTCTCCTTAAATTGAGAAACACTTCCCTATATTATAGACGCCTGTCGCATTGCATGGTTGCCATATTAAAACTACGAGGTCACCTTACAATTGAGAGCTTTCTAACAAATATTTCACTTTCCGTCTTCACCTGTACATAATATATGCCTGCGGGCTGAGCACTCATGTTCAGCACAAAGCTATAGACCGAAATATTCATAATATTTTCAGATGTTACCAACTGACCGATAGTATTAAATATGGATAGCTTCAAATCACCTGGAAAGTCCAATTGAAATGTCAAAGTTACATCACCATTTGTCGGATTTGGGAACATGTTAAACTCTAACTGATTTACCAAGTCATTGATTCCAACTAGCTCTACAACTGTATCAGTGGCAGAGGTCGAACATCCATTAGCATCAGTAATTGTTGCAGTGTAAACACCAGCGGCCAATCCATTTGCCGTAGCGTTTGATTGCGTACCAGGATCATTCCATGAGTATGTGTAAGCTCCAGTTCCGCCACTTGCTGTAACTGTAGCCGACCCATCACTCATACCAGTCGTTGCAATTGTGGTGCTGATGTTAACAGTTAAGGCTGAAGCAGGCTCAGCAACAGTTACTGTAGAGCTTGTCTGACAAGATGAAGCATCAGTGATCGTTACGGTATAACTCCCCATAGACAAACCAGTAGCAGTTGTATTTGTTTGCGATCCACCGTCACTCCAGACATACGTATACGGTAATGTGCCCCCTGTTGCACTTACGGTTGCCGTTCCGTCCATTCCACCACTGCAACTTACATCTGTGCTGGTTGTCGTTGCATTCGGCGCTCCGGCATTTCCAACAAATTGCGAAGCACTGTCTAAGCAACCGTTTGAATCACTTACCATTACCAGGTAGTTTCCAGATGCCAATCCCGTGGCAGTCATATTGCTTTGATTACCTCCATCATCCCAAACGTATGTGAAAGTCCCAACACCTCCGGTAGCAGATACCGTAGCGGTACCATCTGAACCTCCGCACGAAGCAACTGTTGCAGATGTTGAAATAGAAATTGCCCCTGGTTCAGTTATCGTTACTGAGGTATTGGCCGCACAATCGTTTGAGTCAATTACACTTACCATATAGGAAACTGCCGATAAGCCCGTTGCCGTAGCAGTATTTTGAACAGGACTAGTATTCCAGGTGTAGGTGTAAGGAGCGGTTCCTAAAGATGGAGTAGCAGTAGCTGTTCCGTCTGAACCGCCGTTACACAATACGGCTGTACTGGTAGTAGATATGGTAATTGCCGCTGGTTGAGTTACCGTATAGCTCATTGTAACTGTACAATTTGCCGAATCAGTCACAGAAATTGTATACCCAATAGCAGAGAGCGCAGTCGCTGTTACATTTGTTTGTGCAGGACTTGTACTCCACGAATACGTGTAAGGTGGTGCGCCACCAGAAGCTGATACCGTAGCGGTACCGTCAGATCCACCATTACATGTTGTAGGGGTTCCGTTCACTGTGGCACCAGGTGCACCTGCATCACTTATAGCTGCCGTTATCACGGCTGTACAACTATTCCCATCTGTTACCGTTACCGTATAAGGGCCAGCAAGGAGTCCTGTAGCGGTAGCGTTTGTTTGCGAATTTGAGTCACTCCATGAATATGTAAAAGGTGTCGCTCCACCGCTTGTAATTGAAACAGAAGCGGTTCCGTCAGCAACACCGCAAGAAGCATCAGTTGTGCTTGTATCCAATACGATCGCAGCAGGTTCAGTTAAGGTTATGGAAGAATTATCCATACAGCCAATTCCGTCTGTTACAGTAACCGTATAACTCACTCCTGCCGACAAACCAGTTACCATTGCATTTGATTGAGCCGGTGAGGTGCTCCAAGAATAGGTAAATACTCCATTTCCACCTGAGCCAGCGGCTGTTGCTGAGCCATTAGTCCCTCCGTTGCAAGTAGGATTTACACTTCCGGTAATGCTACTTGTAACTGCAGCTGATGCGCTTACCACTGCAGCACCAAAAAAGTCAGTTTCCACAACACATCCGTTCGCATCTGTTACCGTTACGTTGTATGTTCCCGCTCCCAATCCAGTGGCGGTTTGAATTGTCTGTGTTCCTGGATCATCCCAAATGTAAGTGTATGGAGTTGCTCCACCTGTAGCCGTTGCCGTTGCAGTTCCGTCTGTTAGGCCGCAGTCCGCATTTGTTGCCGAAGTAGATAATGACATTGATGCCGGATCTGATATATTCACGCCAGCGATACCAGTACATCCCACCGAATCTTCCACAAAAATCTGATATGATCCCGGACAAAGAGCTGAAATCGACGAAGTTGTTGATAACGGGGGATTCGTCCAAGAATAGGTATAGGGTGAGGTTCCCAGCGTTGCAGTAACACCTGCAGTTCCATTGCAGTTGCCACAAGTAGCGTCTGAAGATGTTACTGCAAGCGAAGGTGCCGGATTTACGGTGATCATTGCAGTCTGTGTTAACCTAACCCGGCCATTACACGCTCCGATAACCAGCAATTCTACATCAAAAGTCCCACTCGTATCGTAGGTAACGGTGATCATTCCGTCCACTGTATCTAAAAAGTCAAAGAATCCATCGCCATCTACGTCGAAAAGGTAGATATCGCCATTCGTTGATCCAGAGGCATCAAAGGTTACTGTCATGCCAAAGCATCCAGAGGTGGTGTCAGCAGTTAATGAAGCTGTCGGCGGTGCTTGGGTAGTCATCCATGGCGTAGCCATTAATGTAGTTGTTGTAAAGAAGGTCCAGGAACTTGGATAGTCTGCCCAAGTATTGTTGCTCCATTGTTCCCACGGTATCGACGAGCTTGCAGCATTTCCATTTAGCGATTGAAGTAACGCAAGAGAATCGGCGGTTCCTCCTCCGAATAAATCAAAATTATACATGGTATATCCGAAGTAATAATCGCCACTAACTGATATTGGAGGCTCAAAATATACGTTTTGGTAATACCCCGATTGTGAGTTGGCAACAATATCGGCCAGGTCTATAGTGTCTGATCCCAATACAGTTGAAGGAGCTCCACCTGTTCCGTCGTTATCCCAAACTCTGAAAATGACCTCTGCATTGGAAGACCCGTCTTTATAAGCAGGATAGAATCCAAACATTCCTCCCGTTACCGATGAGTTCGGCGCGTATTCAACACCCGTGAAAAGCTGTGCTTTGGATATATCATCATAAACATTGGTACCAGAAATATAGCCGGAATCATAAGGTGTGGCTACCTCAGCTCTATAATAATACATGCTATTAGAGCTAACAAAATCAAAATTAATCGTATCACAACCAGAAGGCGCAGTAACTGTTATGTAAGAAGAATTTGTGAGTGAGTCACTGCCAATAATATTTGAAACCTTTAATTTAACATCATAAGTTCCTATAGTATTGAACTGTATGATCGGGTTTCTTGTGGATGTAGTATTGGGTGTTCCACCTCCTCCAAAGGTCCACTCCCAGGTATCTGGCACTCCAGTTGATAAGTCCGTAAAACTTACCCATGCCCCTGCTTGAACTGTGGTTTTATCTGATGTAAAGTTAGCAACTGGCGCCGCTGTTGCCTCACAACCATCTGAAGTGATCAAGCTACTTCTGGTAGTTGCGAGCACCGAATTCATTTGATTAGACTGATCTGTCGAAAACATATTTTGGCAGTTGGCATAGCTCATGTAATTCTCTATCTGGTCAACATCGCCACCAGGACAGCTATCATCACCAAAGTCACATCCAAAATTTTTCGATGAGCTGTTTGGCGTATCCCCGTAACCATCATCACCATTACAACTAGGTGGATTGCTTCCCCAGGTATGCCCCAATCCCATATAATGCCCTATTTCATGAGTTGCAGTTCTGCCTCCGTAGTATATGCCAAGCTTAAAGTCAATAACAAGGCCGTCAATGTTACTGCCATGCATTCCTGGCGTTGGGAGGTAGGCATAACCTGCAGTTCCTGAGTTTGCGTAGTCAGAGATGTTGCAGATCCAAATGTTCAAATATTTTGTTGCATCCCACCCTGTTATACCGTTAGTGCCGGAATCTTTCATGTCATTTGTTTCGGTGTTTGGGTCGAAAAAAACCTGAGAGGTTGATGTGCGAGTGATACCTGTAGTGCTGGATCCAGACGGATCTTTAGACGCTAGGCAAAATTCAATTTCAACGTCGGCAGCAACTCCCACAAATATTGACCTCGTTTGAGAGGCGTCAGAATTTAGCCGGCGGAAATCTTCATTTAAAGTAGTCATCATGTCAAAAATGTAGCTGTCGGGCACATTTTCATTTGGGCTATTCGAGTTACTTGGATTGTGTACCACGTGAACAACTACAGGAACGGTTTGAACAGGCTGTTTAAAGGTTTTGTTATTCAAATAATTCTGTTTCCAGGTCTGTATCTGCTGATTCTGTTGATTGATCAGAGTTTGATATGCGGGATCGTATGCCATTTGAGCATTAATGTAAGCAGTTGTTATCTCATCAGTGAGGCACTTAGCTGTGGTGATTTGCTGCTTACTTTGAATGAAACGTGTTCCTGTCAAAGCCTGTGGATTGGATAAGGCCACTGTAGAAGTAGAAACTATTGCAGGTATGGATTGAAATTGACCATAAGAGATTGAAGTTATTGCCAGAAAGCAAAATGCCAGAATTATCTTCGAAAAAGGAGAGTTGTTCATGGTAAATTATTTGAAATATTAATAACCTTAGTATTTTAGACTAGCAATTTAACACTTACTAACTATTTTATCAACTTAATTACGTGATTCTTTGAGAATCAGCCTTGATTAAAAGAAAATGCTGGTTATCGTCGAGTTATCGGAATAATGTTTGGTCAATCATCTTCACCTTTTTAATGGGTAGATTCGCTAGGAATGACACTTGAGTAAGAATTTTAGAAGGATATGAATTACCGAGTATTGCTTATAGAAGACGAAGAGCATTTAAGAGAGGCGATAAAGTTAAATTTGGTATTGGAAGGGTACGATGTTTTTACTGCCAATGATGGCAGAGTTGGATTGGAGACATTCGCGGAGAAGAGATTTGATATTATAGTACTTGATATAATGCTGCCAGAAATTGATGGCTTTCAGGTTTGCCAAACTATTAGGTTGACAGATACAGAGATGCCCATATTGATATTGTCTGCAAAGGGAAGTAGTAATGATAAGGTGAAAGGACTAAAGCTTGGCGCGGATGATTACCTGGCTAAACCATTTAATCTTGAGGAACTCCTCCTACGGATTAGTAAATTGCTAAAAAGAAGTGAGTATTCTTCGCCGATTTCGGAAGGGTTAAATATATATGAATTTGGAGGGAACAAGATTAATTTTAAAAGTTTTGCGGTGAGTAGAAGCAGCGGAAAATCACAAAGTCTTTCTAAAAGAGAAATTATGTTGTTGAAACTTCTGATTGAAAGGAAGAATGAGGTTGTGTCAAGAGATGAAATACTTGAAAAAGTTTGGGGTTATGATGCTTACCCTTCTACAAGAACAATTGATAATTACATATTGGCATTCAGAAAGTATTTTGAGAAGGATCCTAAAAAGCCTTCATATTTTATATCCATTAGAGGGGTTGGCTATAAGTTTAGCAATTAAATCGCTTGAGTTACATGATAGAAAAAGTAGTACTGATAGGAGCGGGTAATGTGGCGACATACATGGGTATTGCTCTACAATCGTGTGGCATTGTGATTGAGTATGTATACAGCCAGTCTTTAGATTCGGCACGCATTTTAGGTGAGCAATTAAATACTAAGTATTCAAATAACCTATTGGATTTGCCAAAAAGTTCAGACCTGTATGTGATCGCTATTAGTGACGATGCAATTAAGGGGCTGGCCGGTAAAATGGATGTAGCTGGATTGGTAGTTCACACTTCCGGAACATTGGACTTAGATGAAATTTCAATATTCTCTGAGGCTGGTGTTTTTTATCCTTTACAGTCATTCTCTAAGGGCAATCCACTCCAGAATAATGAATTTCCAATCTGCATTGAGACATCCAGTTCAGGTGATAAGGCTGCATTAAAAGAACTGGCATCTAAGCTAGTTGGGTCTCAATCCGTTTACGAACTAAATTCAAAACAGCGAAAAGCTGTTCACCTTGCGGCTGTTTTTGCTTCAAACTATAGTAATTACATGTATCAAATTGCTGAGGATCTTTTAAAAAGAGAGGATTTGAATCTTGATATTTTGCGTCCGTTAATAGTTGAGACGGCGGAAAAGGTAAAAAGAATGAGTCCGAAGGAAGCGCAGACGGGTCCTGCAAAAAGAGGTGATACGAAAATTATGGAACAGCATAAGCAGAAGTTAGAAAGTGATCCTGATTACAAAAAATTATACGAACTGATTAGTGAAAGCATTGTAAAGCGGAACTAAATGTTGGATTATTTAAAATTATTCAGATTCCCTAATCTGATCATACTAGCATTAATCCTGTACCTTATCAGATACGCGGTTATCGAACGGCTTCTGGTTTCGAATGGAATGGCTTTACAGTTAAGCGTTATTGATTTTAGCTTATTGGTATTGGCTACACTATTGATAACTGCAGCGGGCTATGCCATCAACGATTACTTTGACACAAAAGCTGATCTTAAGAATAGACCTGATGCAATTGTCGTAGGGAGAACGATTAAAAGGAGAGTTGCCATGGTACTGCACATTGTATTGAGCGTCATTG
>NVRZ01000075.1 GCA_002401055.1 Bacteroidota bacterium | reverse complement strand
CTTAAAATCCTGTGACCATTGCGGTCGTGCGGGTTCAAGTCCCGCTCCGGGTACTAAAACAGCTTGAGGTGTGAGGGGTGGTGCGATATCGAAATACTATACTTTACGCTGCCTCTTCCTTAATTCATCTTATGACATCTCCTCCCCAACAGCCTCAGATGCAGGATACCCTACTCCAGTTAACTTGGTAATCGCTGTCCATGCCAATTCCTGTTTATTGGTATCTGCAAAATGGGCTTGCGGCTGCACCTCAAGGGGGCCAATCATCTTCTTTTGTGGAGATGCGAAAAATTTACCCGTTACATCATCCCCGTATTCTGCTGCGTCTAAATAACGCCTAGCCGCCGGACCTACCTTGCCAGTATCAGCTATCAAAGGCATTATCAACTGCATCATGTTGCGCATCAACCAGGGCATGTTGCGCATAAAAGCGGTATCCATTGCTGCTCCTGGAGAGACAGCATTTACTGTCATACCCTGAGGCAACTTGTGAGATAAAGCCGCTGCCCACCAGGCTACATACGTTTTCGCCGTAACGTAAGCATCCATTCCCTTAAAAGGATTCGGCTCCCCTTTTGCCGCACCTATCATCGCTGCCCCGAGATCGCCCCCAAAATGCTTCTCTGCCAGCTCATCTAGATCCACTACATTCATTCCGGACATCTCGCCACGTGCCCCTTCTGATCCAGAAATAATGATCCGCGCGTGCTCACTCAACTTACCTTTTTCCAATAAGCCCATCACCAGCGCATGATGTCCCGCCAGGGTTGAAGCAAAGGTGAGCTCCATACCATCAGAATTCTTTTCTAGTTTTGAACCTGGCATCATGCCAGCATTCAAGATGAGTACATCTATATTTCCTCCATTCGAAGCCAATACCTCAGCTGCCTTCTTCCCTGAAGACGGCTCACTTGTATCAATAACCAGTGCCTCAAAAACATCCTTCGCCCCTGCAGCAATTAAACGCTTTCGAGCGTCCTCCGCTTTTTCGTTGGACCTACATGCAAGGATAACACGTTCATATCCCGCCTTCTCTAACTGTTTAGCCGCTTCATATCCGATACCCGAGTTTGCGCCTGTGATAATTACCGTTTTACCTTGTCCTGTATTCATAATTTTAAAATTTATAGAGTTTATACACCGCAAAAGTGCCTATAAGAAAAATAAATTCCTTTCGTAATTAGGTCAAAGACTATAATAAATAGATCACCAAATTCCCACGCACTTTTTTAATAAATCATTCGGATGGCTCCCTATATAAATAATAGGTATATTTGCGCTCTTTTACTCTGGTATGTTCGTATCTGACGACGATAAAACAAGCGACACAATTAGAATCCGAAGAGAGGTAGTATTCTTAGTCCTCTCCGGCATTTTTCTTGGATCGCTAACGATGCTCAACATATTGGGTATCTCTAGATTCATCGATCTCTCCTTTACAGTATTCGGTACTTTAATTCCTTTTCAGGTTGCCGTTGGCATACTAGCCTACCCTATCACTTTCTTGTGTACTGACTTTATTTCAGAGCTCTATGGTAGAAGAAGGGCCAACCTGGTGGTTTGGATAGGATTGGTATTGAATATCTGGGTTCTATTTATCTTATGGTTGGGCGGGGTGCTACCTCCTCATCCGGAGATGGATCCTGCCACAGGGTTGCCAATAATTGGCAGTGAAGGCCGAGTTTTCTTTGAAATTCGCTTGCTGACATTCGGTGCGACTACTGCCTCTATGGTGGCATATCTAACGGCCCAATTTGTAGATGTTCGCATTTTCCATTTTCTGAAAAGGCTAACAAATGGCAAGCATCTATGGCTCAGGAACAACGGATCAACCCTTGTTAGTCAGCTCATAGACTCAATTGCTGTCATCCTCATAACGCATTATTATGCACATGCGCTACCCGTAGATGTGGATAAAGACTTGCTGAGTCAGCTAATCATGTTTATTCTTTCAGGGTATGTTTTTAAACTAACTGCCGCGCTACTAGATACGGTGCCATTTTACATAGGAACTAGCATACTAATTAAGTACTTGGATATTGATCCTTCTCATGGAGAAGTTAAATAGGTCTCTCAAAGAATGAAAAGACTGATATTAAAATCGTTGAACATCGAAAGAGGCGAAGAACAAAGCGTACTTCTACTTCTGCTTCAAACGGTTTTTCTGGGAACATTCTTTGCTACTTTTGAGATTAGCTCAACGGCAATGTTCTTGGATGTGTTCGGAGCAGAAATGCTACCCAAAGCATTCCTTATATCCGGGCTGGTTGGGATTGTTCTAACACTAGGTTATTCAAAGCTGCAATCAACTATTTCCTTTTCAAGATTATCCCTATTGAACCTCGCATTCATAACAGTCTTAACGGCTATTTCCAGATATGGGTTTGAAGTAACAACAAGCAAATGGCTGATATTTTCAATCCTGGTTATAATGGGACCATTAAACGTTTTAGGTATAGTCTCATTCTGGGGAATGGCAGGAAGATTATTTACGCTTAGACAAGGAAAGCGACTTTTCGGTATGATTGATTCAGGGCAGATTCTCGGAATGATGATTATAAGTTTTTCAATCCCGGCTCTTATTGCAATTCTCGGAGACAGTAAGAATTTGATCATCATTAGTGCATCAAGCGCGTTTGTTGCCCTTATTGTTCAAATACTTATAGTCAATAAATTTGACCTTGATCAAAGCTCGCGGGAAGCCGCTATCTTGAAAAAGAGAGAATCTTCCGAAAAGGCTGTAAACACTTTTAAGTTACTCTTCAAAGATAAATACATCTCCTTGATGGCACTTTTTGTTGTCTTATCAATGGTATCGGCATTTTTTATTCACTTTTCTTTTCTGTCTGTTACTGATATAAATTATCCGAATTCACAAGAACTTGCGGGATTCCTCGGGGTATTTACTGGGATTATTATGGTTTTCAGTTTTATTTTCAAAACCTTCATCTACAGTAAGCTCATCAAAACGTACGGACTAAAAGTTGGCCTTCTTGTTCTTCCTTTGCTTTTAGGATTTTTTACAACCGTTGCCGCAATCACAGGATCGTTTACTGGTTACAGCCTGGAATCTGACACTTTTATATTTTTCTTTCTTCTTATTTCACTTGGCAAATTATTCGCTCAATCCTTGAAGGCATCGATAGAAACGCCCGCATTCAAATTATTTTATCAACCATTAGATACTTCCATTCGATATGACATACAAGCTAAAATCGATGGTATGGTCAATGAAATTGCTGCTTTTGCAGGAGGATTAATGCTCGTAGGGCTTGCAGGTCTTCATTTTATAGAACTCATCCACTTCTCATACATCCTCTCTATAATAGTAGTGGTGTGGGCGTATGTGGCATTTAAACTATTCGCACAGTATCGTGGAACCTTACAGGAATCTCTTGCTAGGGCTAAATCCGGAGGCGATGTTGCCACTGAGAAGGAGTCATACATGGAACTGGTAATTGCGGACGAAAAGGTGAATTCAAATCCGGACAAATTAGTTTATGCACTTAGCATTGCCGAGCAACTAGAACCTTATTTTCATCAAAACTCTTTGGTCAATTTATTAAAAAATAAATTTGACAATGTTAAAAGGTACTGTTTGGAGAAGATTATTCAACTAAAACTATATCAGGCAAATGACGAGTTTGGAAATAGCAACAGCCCTGCATTCAGCACTGAACTGAGGGAGCTGGTGAAAGATACAAAGGACATTCTAACCAGAGATATCAATCATGAAATTTCGGCGCAAGACCTTGTAAAGCTTTCTAAATCTAGGGCTGCTGAAGACAGGAGGCTCGCTGCTAATCTTTCGGCGTTGAAGAGCGACGACAAGCTGGTTCCTGCGCTTAGAGACCTCCTCAAAGATGCGAATGAAGGAGTTCGAAAGGCAGCGATTCGATCCCTTTCAAAAAACAGTTATGATTCCCTTTACCCTATTTTGATCGACAATCTTTCAATTCCTAAATATCTAAGTGAAGCCACAGCATCCATTGTATTAATTGGGGAAGACTGTGTTGAATATCTAGAACATGCATTCTACAAGTCCGGAACGTCAACAGAAACTATGATCGCAATTAGCCGGATATACGGTTTCATCGGTGGAAGTAAAGCCGTGGAAAAATTGGTTAAGAAGATTGCCTATCCTGACAATCGAGTTGCGAAACAGGTAATAAAGTCTTTAAAACTATGTGATTTTAAGTCCGACGAAGAAAGCTCTAATCAAATTCATCAGGCAATTGAGCTATACATTGGTGTCGCAGCCTGGAATATGGCAGCAATCATTGACTTGAAAGATCGTGAAGACATTAGCTATTTAGTAGATGCTCTGCAGGAAGAGTTAACAGAGAACTACAACCAAATATATATGCTACTATCGTTGGTGTATGATGCACAGTCAATTGCTCATGTAAGAGAAAATATTGAAACAGGAACTGGTGAGGGAATTGGATTTGCGATCGAGTTGTTGGACCTTTTTATCAATGAAGATTTAAAACCGAAACTCTTTCCACTGCTCGAAGACTTGCCCGTAAAAGAAAAAATAATTCAATTGCAAACATTTTACCCTTTGGATAGGCATAGTATCAACGAGGTAATTGAGAACGTCATTAATAGGGATTACAATTTCATTAACCGCTGGACCAAAGCTTGCGCGCTCAATGCGTTAATGGAAATCGAAGATGTTAAAATTGAGGATTACATCGTAGCCAACTTATTTAATCCCAGCCAACTCCTTCGCGAATCGGCTGCAAGAGTAATAAATAAATACGATGGTCAGGTATATGAATTGTGTAAGCAGCGTGTTGGCGAAGAAATTTCTACGGAAATAGATTTTATGCTCTCTATTTTAGGAAAGAGATCGTCGCATCTATTGTTTGAAAAGACATTATTTCTGCTGGACATACCTCAGTTCAAGGACATATCAGCCTATGCGATGTCTGAACTTTCAAATACCATGACGGAGTCTTGGTATAAAAAAGGCGAGGTCATATACTCCAGAGATAGCTCAATAAATCAAATCTCATTTATTAAATCAGGTTCTGCAGCAATGGTAGATGGGGGGGATGTTCTTGTGGAATTAGGAGTAAATGATCCTATTGGCGAGATGCTAATTGTTGATGGTGATAAAGAGAGTATTGAAATTATTGCCAAAGAGGATCTTGAGCTTTACAGCATAGAAAGAGATCATTTTTATCACATTATGTTCCACCATGTGGAGCTAAGTAATGCTCTAATCAAGATGATGGATATTCGATACAATTTAAATAAAGGTATGGCAGCTTAAGGTTGGATTTGCTTCAACCAAGCACGTACGCTAATTCTTAATACAATGGATAAAGAAATAGAATCAGAAGATAAGAACACGCTATTTAAGAAAACAATTGGCGACGTTCACGAGCAAACTCGAACGACCGTTTTCCGCCAGCTAATCTTAAATGTTATTATTCCGGTTGCCCTGGCCCTGGTCACCCTGGCGAGCCTCAATTACTTTCATACAAGATCGCTACTACAGGAGGCAAACATTACAAAAAACGAGATCATTTCTGATCAGATTAAAAGCATATTGGAATTCCAAGATCTTGCTTTTGATATTGTTGAAGCCAGACTCGATGAGAGAATGAGGGACTACAGCCATCGATTAATCAACGAGTACTTACTAGACACCAAGAATATCGAAGATGTTGACCTGGATTTATTGAGAAGGGAAATGGGGATGATTCCGGACCTGGAAGATATTTACATTATTAATAGAGAAGGTGTTGTGGTAAACACCACTTTTAAACAGGATCTAGGCCTTAACATGTACGCCTTCGGTGAGAGCACAAAGAAATTTTTATTAGAAATATTATCAGGTAACCTTTTCGTAGCGGAAAGATTTGCAGTAGAGCACAATACCAAACGAATTAAGAAATATACCTATCATCCTACAAAAGATAACCTATATATCGTCGAGATGGGCGTTTATTCTAAAAAGGCTGATGACATTACCGAATTTATTAAACATTCTATCAACTTTCTTTCTTACAAGCAGGAGAGCATTAAAGAAGTGGACCTATTTATCGGAGGAGACAACCCTTTTTCTCTCAACTCAGACACAAAGTTGAAAAAAAGCCATCTGGCCACACTACTCGATGTTTTTGAGAAGAAAACCAATAGGAAATTTGAAGAGAGCTTTGAAGGCAGTAGTCTGGTATATGAATATATCTATATGGATCGAAAAAACACGGACCTCTATAAAGGAGCGGTGATTCGGATTATATCAGATCGAACAGGTCAGATAAATATCTTGAAAGCTGAACTTTTAAAATCCATTCTCATCTCGCTTATCACACTGGTCGCAGTCATTGTGTTGATCTTCCAAAAAACTAAGGTCATTACCAATCCTATTAAAAAACTGGTTGACAACGTAACCAGAATTACTAAAGGAAATATGAGCGAAAGGGCGGATATTGAAGGAAATAACGAAATAACCACCCTTTCCACCAAGTTCAATGTGATGATTGAAGAACTTGAAAGCTATTACATTGATCTGGAGGCCAAAGTAAAAGAAAGAACCGCTGAAATTTCGAAGCAGAAAGAAAAAATTGAAATCGCCTATCATGAAATAGAAGAGCAAAAGAAAAATATTACCGATAGTATTCGATACGCCCAAAGAATTCAAGCTGCGATTCTTCCTCCAGAGAAATACATTTCCAAAACACTCAAGAATCATTTCATTCTCTTCCGTCCCAGAGATATTGTCAGCGGTGACTTTTACTGGTATCACGAGAAAGATGGGAAGGCTTACATAGCAGCCATTGACTGTACTGGGCATGGAGTTCCAGGAGCTTTTGTTTCAATGATTGGGAATGACCTCTTAAATCAAATAGTAATAGAGAAGGACAACTCAGATCCAGGAGTAATTCTTTCGTTGCTAAGCAAAGGAGTAAAACAAGCTTTTACGAAAGGTGGACAACAACAGGAAGCACAGGATGGTATGGACATGGCTCTGTGCGTGATTGACATCAAAAAGCTGACCCTTGAATTTGCAGGAGCGCAAAATCCATTAATCTTAATTCAAAATGGAACCTTTGAGTACATTAGAGGAGACAGTATGCCAATTGGTGGAATAACTGAGCTCGATTACAAATTCCAAGTACATAAATTCAAACTGAATGAAGGAGACCAAATCTTTATTTATTCAGATGGTTATCAAGACCAATTTGGTGGCCCTAAAGGCAAAAAGTTTATGTCTAGGAAATTCAAAAATTTATTGTTTGATGTAAACACCAAGACCATTGAAGAACAGAAGGAGGTACTGGAGGATGGCCTTGACGAATGGAAAGGAGATTTGGAGCAAACAGATGACATCCTGATAATAGGGATAAGAATATGAGCGACCAAGCTGATATATATATAAGTTTTTCGGATTTGGACAATGCTTCAACTGAAGAGGCACAAGGCTGGGTAACACAGGTAAGCCAATTTCTGGCCGAGTTTCTGAAACACCTCTTGGATAGAAAAGTAAATATTGTATTGAGAAGTGATCAGCCCAAGGAAGTTATGGCGAAAACTTTTATCTATATTTTATCCGAGAATAACATTGGCGGCAAGAGCACTATAAAGGAATTTGAAAGCTACCTCGCGGCGGTAAAAGACGTGACCAAGATGTTTAAGGCACTGAAAACCCCTGTTGATAGAGGTGACCAACCTGAAGTACTAAAAGAAGAAATTGGATTCCGTCTATATGAAAAAAGCGGTGATTCCCGAAGTCAAGAATCAACTGAAACAAGTAGTATTGCCTGGTTACGTCTTGTGGATCTCGCATATGACATTTATGGGCAAATCGCTGAGATTGATGGAATAACCAAAAAAGAGGATCAAGGAGTTAATAAGAACGTGTTTCTCGCTGAAGTTAGCGTTGACCAGGAACATAATCACGACGAAATCAAAAGAGAGCTCCTGATGCACGGCTACAAAGTCTTACCAGATCGGCCCGTGCCAGACCAAGCTGAAAAGGCCTCAGAGCGCATCAACAACTATTTGAGCGAATCTATAATGTCTATTCATATTATCGGAGAAGAACCCGGGTTTGTGCCTGAGGGATCTGAAGCATCAATCGTCGAAATTCAAAACACAATGGCCGCTCAATACTGCGAGATAATATATTCAGGCCAACAGACATCTTCCAATGGTTTTAACAGATTACTTTGGATATCCCCCGAAATAGAGTTTACCAATGAGCAGCAAAAAATGGAGGTCGACAGGCTCAAGCAAGATATGGCAGCCCTGAAGGGTGCAGAGATCATTCAGACGCCTTTGGAAGTGTTTAAAACTGTGGTTATGAGAAGGCTGGAAGAAACGGTTATTATGAATGCAACCAGTGAAGCTGGCGATACAAAATCTCAAAAGTCAATTTATATTATATATGAAAAAAGCGGCATGGATGTGGCCAACAAAATAGAAGATATTATTATAAAGGATGATCTTTTGGCATTACACCCTCTCTTCGAAGGAGATCAGCTGGCGCTAATGGACAATCACAGAAGCAATTTGATTGATTGCGACGCAACCATTATTGTGTACGGTGAAGGTAATCCGTCATGGATAAGCAGCAAAATAAAAGAGCTCAAAAAAGCACCCGGATTTGGAAGGGAAAAACCGTTCCTATTCAAGACTATTATTACACAAAACAAGAAGGATATTGACACAGATAAGCTAGCATCAGAAGGTGTTGAAGTATTGGAAGTTTCAGCAGATTTATCACCAGCAAACCTTAAGCCCTTGCTTGAGAAAATGGCAAATTAATTCATGGCAGAATCAGTAAAAGATAAAGCCCCAAAAAAAGCAACATCCTTTTTCAATCCCTTTCCTGGGCTAAGGCCTTTTAGCATTGATGAGAGCCACTTATTCTTTGGGCGTGAAGGACAGAGTGACGAAATATTGGAGAGTCTGGCCGAGAACCGCTTTGTGGCTGTATTGGGAGCATCCGGAAGCGGAAAATCTTCATTAATGTATTGCGGCCTTGTTCCGATCTTATATGGTGGTTTTTTAACCAAGGCTGGCTCACGGTGGAAAATGATTAAAACCCGTCCCGGGGGTGGGCCAATTAAGAATCTTGCCGATGCCATTGTTGATAGCGCAAAGGAAGAAACTGACAAGGATCAAAAAATATTGAATAGAGCCATTACCACGAATTTGCTGAAAAGTGGTTCACTTGGTTTGGTTGAAGCTATCCGACAACAAACCTTGACGAAAAACGAAAACATCCTCGTCATGGTAGACCAATTTGAGGAACTCTTCAGGTTTAAGAAGAGCAGGGATGATAATTCCGCAATTAATGAATCTGAAGCTTTCATTAAGTTACTTGTTGAAGCGGCTAATCAATCAGAGGTGCCTATTTATATCGTACTTACTATGCGGTCTGACTTCATTGGCGACTGTTCCCAGTTTCAGGACCTTACCAAGCTGATAAACAATAGCAACTACCTCATTCCAAAAATGACCAGAAATGATTTCCGTGAGGCTATCATGGGTCCAGTGGCGGTAGGAGGAGGCAAAATGGAGCCACATCTTGTTCAGCAACTATTAAATGATGTTGGCGACAACCCAGATCAACTTCCTATTTTGCAGCATGCTTTGATGCGAACATGGAATTATTGGGCGGATAATCGGAATGAGGGAGAATCCATGTCAATTGAGCATTACGAGGCTATCGGCAAAATGGAGAAAGCCCTCTCCGAACACGCGAACGAGGCTTTTGATGAACTGAATGAAGATGAGCGGCGCATCTGTGAAACCATGTTCAAGACACTCACAGAAAAAGGGGGAGACAATCGAGGCACAAGGCATCCAACCAGACTGGATGTCCTATCAAAAATCTGTAAAGCCGAGGAATCGCAAGTAACACATGTTATTGATATTTTTAAGGGATCGGGAAGATCATTTGTCTCTGCATCCACGGTGGTAATTAAGTCCGATTCCATTATTGACATTTCCCATGAAAGTCTGATGAGAATATGGGATCGCTTAAAAGCCTGGGTGGAGGAAGAAGCCAGCGCGGTGCAAATGTATCTGAGGTTATCAGATGCTTCTGAAATGTATCAGAAGGGAAAAACCGGATTGTGGCGCCCCCCAGACCTACACCTTGCAACCGCTTGGAACTCTAAACAACAGCCTACGCTCACATGGGCGGAAAGGCATAATCCAGCTTACGAACGTACAATGGTTTTCCTTGAAACCAGTGAAAAAGAGTTTATCGCAGAAGAACAAAATAAAATACGACTTCAAAAAAGAGCACTTCAGAGATCGCGAATTGTGGCTATTATCCTTGGCTCTGCTACAGTTATTTCACTGGGTGTCGGTTTATGGGCATACACTCAATCAATTGAAGCACAAAAGCAAAAACATCTGGCAGACATCAAATCTGAAGAAGCCCTTGAAGCATCTAAATTGGCTGAAGCTGAGAAAAAGAACGCCCAAGCTGCTCAAATTCTTGCAGAAGAGCAAAAAAAGCAAGCTGAATTGGCTCAGATAGAGGCAATCGCACAAAAGGAAGAGGCTGAGAAACAAAAAGAATTTGCCCTCATTCAACAACGTGAGGCACTTAGACAAAAAGAGTTCGCCACTAAAAAATCAAAAGAGGCGGAAGAACAAAAAGCACTGGCTGAGATAAGTGCTACAGAAGCGAAACAACAAACTGCTCTTGCGGAAGAGGCCAGTGATAATGCTTACAAACTCAGAATGCTCTCTATATCGCAGTCTATGGCCGTTAAGTCACAACAAATGAATAAGGACACGACTAAAAAAGCGCTTATAGCATATCAGGCGTATCTGTTCAATGACAAATACGGTGGGGACAAGCACAATCCTGATATTTATGCAGGCCTCTATTCTACACTTAAAAAACTCAATAGCGACACCTACAATAATCTGGAGGGGCATGACGAGGCTGTCCGTTCGTTGGCATATGATAAAAACGGAAGCCTTTACAGCGCTGGTAGTGATGGTAAAATCCTGAAATGGGATGGAAAAGACAACGAAAAGAATTTTTCTATTATTACGGAGAACAAGTTTATTAATAGAACACTTAGCGTTAGTGATGATGGCAAGTGGCTTGCTTGTGGAACTGAAGACGCGACAATACAATTGTTCGATTTGAATAACGTAAGCAGCCCAGCGCGTGAACTAAAAGGTCATACAGATGTTGTGTGGTCAATCAAATTTACGCCTGATAATAAAAATATTATTTCTTCGAGTGCAGACAGTACGATATTGATCTGGGATCTTGAAAAGCTAAATAGTATAGTTGTTGCGAAGAGCAAATCCAGGGTGCGATCAATAGCAATATCGCCTGATGGCAGATACATAGTTGGAGGAACCGAAGACGGCAATATCATTCTTTGGGATCGTCAGAATAACAATACTTCTGAAATTCTAACATCGGAGAAAAACCCCGCTATTCAGGTAGTTACTTTTAATCATGATGGAACGCAACTTGCTTCAGGAGACATACAAGGTGGTGTAAAATTATGGAACATGGAAACGAAAAAGGTGGAGTTTACGCTAGGTGGTCATCACGCAAGAATAAATGATATCAAATTTAGTCCGGCAGATGATATGCTTGCAACAGCAAGTTTTGATGGAGTAGTTCAACTATGGCAAACAGCTAACTATAATAATCAGCCAATTGTTCTAAACGATCATGATTCCTGGGTCTGGGCCATCGAATTTAGCCCGGATGGGGAAACGCTTATTACCGGTTGTGTGGACAAGCAGATTAAGGAGTGGCCAACAAATGCCGATAAAATGGCTG
>NVRZ01000074.1 GCA_002401055.1 Bacteroidota bacterium | reverse complement strand
AGTATTGGCAAGCAATACAAAGGCGATAATCACCATACATGATATTTTTGAAAGGTGAATTCTCATGGAGTTAATATTATTTTTTTGTAGTAATGCTTTCCATTGTAATTCACATCCAAAAAGTAGAGCCCTTTGCTTAAGGTCACGTCATTGAGAGAGTAGGTAAGTTTGGTCGTACCCTTCTGGATTTGTTCTTCAGAAAACGTCCTTATGCGTTGACCACTCATGTTTATCATTGTTATCTCGAGCGTTCCGGGCGATTTTACTTCAACTAAAACATTCAATTCTGAGGACACAGGGTTGGGGAAAATGACGATCGTGTTTATGCCGAGATGAGGTGCCTCGACTGATACACCACTACCCGTATCTATGTTGACAACGATGAAATTAGGCTTGGTAACACTGTCGCTACAACCAAATGCATTTGTAACAACTAATGAAACGGTGTAGCTTCCTTCAAGAGCATAGTAATGTGCTGGGTTTTGAATGGTTGAAGTATTGTTTCCTCCTGATATCGGGTCTCCGAAGTTCCATTGCCACATCCATGCATCCAATGAATTATCACCAAAAAAGACCGTGTCTTCAATCGTAGTAATTAATTGAGGATAGCCCTGAAAATTAGCAACGGGGCTGCCAAGTACAAAAACCTGACTGGTAACCCAGTCGCTATCGTTTCCAGAAGCTCCATATGCGTAGAGCACTACGTCGTAAGTACCGGGATTTGTGTATGTATGACTAACACTTGCTGTACTAATAGCGGACAGCGTGCTTCCATCTCCAAAATCCCATAAATATGTTACCGCATTGGTGCTTTGATTGGAAAAGTCCACTGTTAAGGGAGCACATCCATTGTACACAGAAGCGGTATAAGCTGCAGTTAAAATGCTGTAAATCGTTGCGACAAGGTTACAAGTTCCAGGACACCCATTCGCATCGACAACATCTACCTGAATGTCGTAAACCCCTGGTGAAAGATAAATGTGAGCGACTGAATCACCAGCGCCCATAGTCTGGTCCCCAAAGTCCCATAGATAAGTAAATGGCGTAATGCCTCCTGAAACTACAGTGGCGGTAAAGTATGTTGGAAACCCAGTTACAAAAGTGTCTGCAGTGCACGTTACGGCGGGAATTCCTACTACGGTAACAGTGATTGAGTTGGAAGAATCAGATAAGCCGATAGAGCAACCTGTTGTGGTCATGACTGCCGCTGTAATTATATCTCCATCTGCCAAAGTGGATGTAGAGAATGTTGGGCTATTGGATCCTGCCGGAACACCATTTACAAACCACGAATATTGTGGATTGCTGACATCGCCAGCTAATGCACTGAAAGTTAGCGTCGTACCATCGCACACTGTATTGCTTGTATCGCTTGATTGAATGGAAATGGATGGCTGTATAATTGGATTTACCGTTACCGTGAAGGTGTCTGGAAAGGATACGCCACAACAAGAATTTCTAGTTTCAAGAACCACTGTGTAAGTGCCGACTGAGTCAAATATGTACGACAAGGAAAGCAATCCCGCCCCCGAAAAGGTGTCCACCATAGTGTCCCTCATGATGTACCAGGTATAGCTTGCGGCTGTTACGCTACTTGCGAACGAGCCAATATCTCCCGCGCAAAGCGTATCAGAAGTGATCGGAACAATAGTGGGATTTAGGCCCGCACCATTGCTAAAGATGTCAATGAAATCAGAATATGTATAAGGAATTCCGTTTACAACCATGGTAAAGGTTTTTCGGCCAGTTGTGGTGTACGTCGCTATAGACGGGCTTCCAATGGTATTTGACGGAACAGAACCTGCTCCAAAGAACCACTCTATTGTTCCCGTTGCGTCCGTATAAAATGTAACGGGCGCATCAGTGCATCCCGAGAATTTCACATAAACCAGCGGTTGTTGCAGGCTATTGATATTGTAGTAATTCACAGGGTCACCCGAGGGGTCTTCATATAATTTATTCGCAACACCTGAGGATCCTGCCCCTCCGGCACCTCCGCCTCCACCTGTTCCACCATTACCGCCATCGCCTCCGTATCCAATTGCACACTGGCCTCCTCCAGGCCCACCAGCTCCGCCAGGTCCACCAATGCCGCCAGCACCCCCCAATCCTCCAAGGCCAGGGTTTCCTACCGTAAGATTACAATCTTGAATTAAGCCGCTTGCTCCATTGTTGTTCAGATATACTGCGAAGGATGCACCTCCTCCAGTTCCGCCTAAACCCTGCAAAGCAGCCTCGCCACCTTCACCACCACCACCACCGCCAGCACCAGAGCCGTTCCAGTTAGGGGGTAAGCCAAAGAGACAGTCATAAGGTATTCCGCCAAGAGATCCACTACCTCCACCTCCGCCAGCTCCCGAGCCATGCGTTCCAGCACTGCCCATTGTTCCATCAGTTGGCACGTAAAAGCCACCTGTAAAGTTTCCAACGCCGTCAGCTCCTGCGGTGCCAGAAAGTCCATCAGATCCATCCGAGCCAGGCTGACCGTAATGAACCGAAGGAGCGCAAGCTGTGGGGTATACGCAAACGACACGTTTAAATCCTCCGTTTCCACCAACTCCTCCACCGGGACCAAAACCGTCCTGACCGGGATACCCATTGGTTGCGTCAGCGGAATTACCGCACCAGCTACAACTCGCATCGCCCCTGTCGCCACCGTTACCCCCGTCTCCGCCTGCATAACTTCCCAGAAAAGTTCCTGAACCTCCGATGCCTCCAGCTGTACAACAAGGTCCTTGCTCATCACCGTTTTGACCCGCAGAGCCTATTGCTCCTGGTGTTCCGTTGGTGCCATTGGAGCCACTTTCGCCATTCCCCGCATTACCAGAAATGATCTTGCATCTAACAATATTATAGTTGGAGCAGGCACTAAGGTAAACACCGTATGAAGATGTTCCTCCTCCGAACCCATCAGCGCATCGTATGGTTAAATCCTGGAGTCTAAAATTGGATAAGTTCATGCAGTACATGGCCACCAATCTGCTCGGAGAGGATTCCACATTTGAGTTGTCTCGGTAAATTATGGTGGCTGTTCCATTGCTTTTTTCCCACGTAATTGCATCAAAGCCACCTTCCAGAGTTATATCACTTTTCATTATCACGGCGCTATAGGCGATATATGTGCCTGCCGCCAGGTATACCTGGTTGTTGGTGACATTTGCGAGAGAGATACCGTAGCTAAGGTTTGCAGGGTTGGATTTTGTTCCAGCCGTACCGCTTGTTGCTCCTCCAGATTTCACATAGACGATGTTACATTGCTGAGCATTCGCCTTGCCAAAGGCCAAGATGGTCAGAAGCACCATAACGGCAACCGTCAAGTATTGTATTTTGGATAGCTCGGTCAGTTTCATTTATTGAATAATTACTTTTTTGGTCTGGCTTCCATACGCTGAAGTAAGTCGGATCAGATAAATACCCTTGTTAATATTTGTAAGGTTTAAGTCATTTCTGTACCACTGCTTTGAAACAACGGCTTCAACCAATATTCTCTTTCCCACTAGGCTATAAATCTCTATTGTAAAATCGCCTGGATTTTCAAGGTATGCTTCTATTGTAAACACCCCTTTGTTTGGATTCGGGAATACGCTTAAGGTGGCCGTCGGGACCAAAGGAGATACCTGTTGAATTGCCGTGGTATCCTGATTACCAGTAGTGTCCTCAGGAACGAAATTGGAATTAATTACTACGATTGTTCCTGTTGACGCATCACTGCAATTATAATTTGTCGATGTAAGGGTTACCGTGTAAGTTCCTGTGTCCACATAAGTATGTGTTGGGTCTTCAACAGTCGTAGCAGGGCTGCCATCTCCGAAATCCCATGTCCAGCCGAGAGAATTCATGCTGGTATTATCAAATACTGCAATTCCCAACCCTGCAAGGTCAATGGTGTCAAGCGTTGGAGTGAAACTGGCGGACAATGGAAATGATGAGCAGTCATTGAGCACTTCGATAGTTGTAATTACGGTATCTGAACATACACCATTTCCTACAATCAGAAATACTGGATACTCACCAGCCACATTATAAGCGTGCGTAGTATTTTGATTCGTGTCGTTCGGTGAGTTGTCGCCGAAATTCCAAATCCACGCTGATGGCGCAGGGGAAGAGTTATCCGTGAAACTCACCGTTGCACCAACTGTGGTTGTACCAGGTATTGTAAATGCCCCGTTAAGAGTTGCCAGTACCGTTAATGTAATGCTGTCTCCAGCAACGCAACCATATTGATTAGAGATAAGCACAGAGTAAATGCCCCCACTCGTCGATTGATAGGTTTGGGAATTTGTCCCCACGGAGGAACCATTTAAAAACCATTGATATGTAGAGCCTGGATTGCCAGCATCGAGGAGCGGGTACTGTTCATTATCACAAAAAGTTTTGTTGCTTCCGAGCTCAACGGTAGGCTCGCTGATGGACAAAGTAAGAGAATCTCCACCAGTACAACCTGTAGCGCTGGTTATTGATACGGCATAAACTCCAGGGATCGTAGTTTGTAAATACTGGGAATTTGTTCCAATGGGGTTGCCATCAATGGTCCATAGATAGCTGGCCATATTTGGGATTCCCGCATCAAGCAATGGAAAGAGATCATTCACGCAAATGGAAGTGTCACCGCCGATATCAACGGGTAGCGAGGTGTATATTTCAAATTCTATTTCGTCGGAACTTGAGCAGCTACCAAACGTAACTGTTACACCATATATTCCTGGAAGCGAGGCTTGGAGTGTTTGTGTGTTTCCTCCAGTGCTGTTGCCATTTAATGTCCAGGAAAATACCGCACCCGGATTCATAGCATTAAACACAGGCAAAGGATCTGTGTAGCAGATAGAAGTATCAGCCCCCAAATCAAGAATAACTGAGCTAATAACTTCAATTTCCACCTCGGTATATGAAGTTCCGCAGCAGCTTGTTGTCACAAGATTGATTGTGTAAGTTCCAGGTGTTGAGAAGGTAACAGATCCTGGTGATTGCTGTGTATACGTTGGGACGGACCCTCCAGGGATGGTCCAGGAATATGAGTCGGCGGTTGAGCTTGTTGAGATATTGATAGCGTCTCCAGCGCATACGGTAAGTGCGGTTACATCAATTTCTGGCGGTGTAAAATCTATGTTAAGGGTTATATAATTTGCGTAAGAATAAGGTACGCCATCGACGATAAGCGTGATCGTTCTAAAGCCAAGGGCGCCACTATCATATTGAGCGGTGTCGTTGGCTAACGTGCTGCCTTGGGGGTTCGCACCAAATCCAAATATCCAGTTGATATTACCAACTGCCGTGGTAGAAAAGTACACGTTTGAATTAGAGCAGCCGGAAAAATCGACCTCTATGGCTGGTTCAAAAGGGTTGTAATTGTTCGATACAAGCGCAGGGCTTCCAGCAGTGTCTTCGAAAATAGCCATAGCGATACCATCCGACCCTTCTCCTCCTGTGCCACCGATGCCACCATTTCCACCATTACCGCCATCACCACCTTGTCCAACATTGCAGCTAGACACAGAATCTGGTGCTGCACCTGTTTTGCCGCCTCCGCCTCCTGATCCTCCGAATCCGCCCAATCCACCAGGCCCGCCTGGTCCACCAGCCCCTGCCAGCCCAGGGTTTGTTATGCAATCTCGAACCTTACCATTACTTCCATTTGCCCAAATAAAAATAGCAAAGGAGCCACCGCCGCCAGTTCCTCCTAATCCTGCAGCGCTTCGCTGTCCACCTTCACCGCCCCCGCCGCCTCCGCCGCCGCTACCCCAACTCCAAAAAACAGTGTCGCAACTATTTGGGTCAACTACAGCGGGTTCGCAGCCTTTCGCTCCACCGCCTCCGCCGCCTCCGCCGCCTCCGCCATGTGTGCCGAGGCTTCCTGTTGTTCCTGAAGAGGGAAGGTAAAAACCGCCTGTATAGCTGGCGTATACTTTCAGCCCATCCAGTCCATTATAACCTGGGGGACCATCTCCTCCTGCCGCTCCATGGTTAGTCGGTTGAACAACACATGCAGAGTCTGCAGGTGGATAATATCCTTCGCAAAGCCCTACGCCTCCTATTCCGCCTGCACTACCTCCCATGCCTACTCCTGAATAACCAGGATAGCCATCATTGGTGCCGAAATTATCCGCGTAGCATAATCCAAAAATTGTATTCACATCGAAAAGAGGTCGCTCTCCTCCGAGTCCCCCGTCGCCGCCACTGTTGCTCCCCGTAAAAGATCCAAAGGAACCGGATCCTCCAAGCCTGCAACAGTCTCCTTCTTCTATTCCTGATTGACCACCTATGCCAGCTGCACCCGGTAAGCCAGGAGCTCCAGTTACGCCTTGAAATCCGTCTGTTGCATTGCCGGTATTAATGAGGCACCGCGACAAAGTGTAATTAGAGCACCCGTTAAGGTATATGCCGTAAGTGCTTACGCCATCCCCCGCTGCGTCATCCATATTTATGACAATGTCCAGGAGTCTAAAGTTCGATATTGAGATACAATTGATAGCAATAAGTCTGCTCGGTGACGATAGGATGTTAGCGGTGTCACGATGAAATATTGTCGGCGTAATGTTGCTTTTCACCCAAGTTGACACGTTAAATCCACCTTCTAGCGTCACGTCGCTAATCATGTTAAATGCGTTTGAGAAACTATACGTTCCTGATGACATTCGAACAATATTGTTTGAGCTGCTTGTCAGGGTGAGCCCAAACGCTAAATTCGCCGGATTTGATTTTGTACCTGCACTTCCGCTACTAGCCCCTGAAGGGCTAACGTATACGTATCCGCACTCCTGAGCCGTAACCTGTGTGGAGCAGGTAATCAGCAGTAGAATAATAGAGTATTTACCGAAACTCTTCGATAGACGTCTTTTTGTGCCAATCATACGAGATATCTTTTGCAAAAGCGGACTATAGCAATATTAACAATTAAATGCCGAAATAAAAACCATGTCTACCTATCAGGACGTAAGAGGGTAGACATTAGTTGCCTCTGGAATCAATCAGGAAAGCTAATTACTAGTTCTCGTATCCTGCCAAATCAATTTTTTATCCGTAGACGTAGATAAGAAGTCATCACAGTTACCGTCGCCCTTTCCGGTTATCCCACCTTCCGGATGACAAATGAGTGTGCAATCTGCATCGTATAGAGAGCTGAACTGGTCACAACAGGGAGCATTAAAGAAATAGGCGACCTTACCATTGTATGTAAAGCTATATACTAAGCCTGGTGGGTTTTCTAAATCAGCCTTTTGAAGGGCCTTAATTTTTAGCTGAATGCATTCAGGTATACTGGACGGCAATGGCTTTGGGTTACAGGTATTGGTTGAAATTGATGCTGAGAGAAATAGAAAAAGCAGGAACCTCATACCAGCCTTGAATTAAAATTCCCAGGCAATAAGTTGATCGATATCCTTATTTGATAATGCTGTGTCTTCCTCCAGTTTGGGGCTCGTATAGGCGCCTTTCAAATATTCAATTGAAATGTCAATCCAAGGGGAATTGTCAGAACTGGTTTGCTTTGCCAGCAACGAAATCTGATACAAATTGGTCAGTTTTTCGAAGAATAATTTGGCGGATGTTTCTCGGGTTTCCCTGTTCATCTTCATAAGTTGGGGATAGAAAACCGTAAGCTCCTGCAACCTCTCTAAAATCCAATCCGTATGGCTGTTGTTCGCCAATGCGGAAGACTCTATTTCATTACAAATAATTTCAAAACTGTTTGTTTTCTCAACGGCGCGCAGCATATCTAGAATCATGATATTGCCGGCTCCTTCCCAGATAGGATTGACCAACAAATCTCTTAATATCTTAGGCATAGCCCCGTCTTCAATATATCCGATTCCCCCCATCAACTCCATGCATTCGCGTGCCATGTACACTGCATTTTCCGAAACCCATTTTTTAGACATAGGCGTAATGAGCCTTAACAATTCTGCTTCATTTTTGTGTCCGTTTTCAGAATTGTCTAACGCTTCAATTGAGCGCCACACCAAATAAAAATTTGCAACGTGCATTGAACCCAATTCCTCCAGTTTTCTTCTAATAAGCGGATGTTCGATTGCGGTCTTTCCAAATGATGTTCTAAATTTCAAGAATTGGTATGCTTCGATGAGCGCCCTTCTGGACCCTGACAAAGAACCCATGGCCGTATAAATCCTGGATAAATTGATCATTTCAGCCATTACAGCAAATCCCTCAAACTCGCTACCAACAAGCTGTGCTTTGGTGTCGGTAAGCATACACTCCGCGCTTGCCATTGAGCGCACACCTAATTTGTCTTTAAGGCGAATGATATCAATTGGGTTTTTTTCACCCGTTTCGAGGTGCTTTTTGATGAGAAATATCGATAGGCCTTTTAGGCCAGAAATTGTTTGGTCTGTCCTTGCCAATGCAAAAATAAGATCTGCATTTGCATTGCTGCAAAACCATTTTTCACCGTTTAGAAGATACTCCCCATTTTCAGTTTTTTTGGCAGTTACCAGATTGGCGCCAACATCCGAACCTCCAGATTTTTCGGTGAGGAACATCGCGCCAGTGAAGAGGCGTTTAGGGTCAAGTGTTTGAATTCTGTCAAGTAAGTTGCTTCGTTGTGGCTCTTCAATAAACTTATCAATTAATCTGGCTGCGCCATCTGTCATGCAAAGTGGACAGTATAGCCCCATCTCCCCCATTGCAAATAAATAACCAGCGCTAAACCCCAGACTGTTTCTCTCCTTGACGTATCTATTTCTCAGTGTTGGTTCCCATTTAACATGAAACATTTCTGACTCCACAGCCACCTCTAGCATTCTGGCATAGGAGGGGTGAAATCGAATGTCGTTAATTGTATTTCCTTTTGGATCTCTCTTAATCAACTCTGGTACATTTTTATCGGCCAGCTTTGAATGCTCATCGAGTTCGGTTGCAGCGACGCCCCCTAACCGATCTAGTTTGTTATACATGTACTTCGAGGCATCGTCGCTAAATTTGTATTTAAGATAATGCTGTAAAATGAGGTCGCTTGTGAAAAAGTTCTTGCTTATGCGGGCGTCATCTTGCAATACTGAATTTATATTCAGCTGCTTTTGGGGTTTGATATTTGCGGTTTCTGCCAAAACGGAATAATTAATTTGCTGGTTGCTGTTTTTGGATATGAATCAAGCTCTCGTCAATTCTGGCAAGAGTTTCGTTTTTTCCAAGCAAGGCTATGACATCGAATATTGAGGGGCCCGATCCTACTCCGCAGGTAAGCAATCTTAGGTTTGGCATTGCAATGCCTATGCTAATCTCGTTCTTTTCAAGATGTTCTTTGATTTTCTTTTCAAGAATATCGGACGTAAAATCTTCGGTTGATTTAATCAACTCGCGCAATCCTGCGACGATGGATGGGGATTCTTGCTTCCATTTCTTTCGTAGGGTTTTCTCGTCATACTCAGTAGGTCTTTCAAAAAAATATTTTCCTTCCATCATGTCGGGAATAAAGGTTGCCCTCTCTTTCATCAAGCCACATACTTGCTCAACAAAATCCGCTTCGGCAGTTATATTATTTTCTTTGAGCACAGGCATGAGCAACTCGGCCAGCTCCTTGTTAGATTTGTTCCTCAAATAATGTTGATTGTACCAATGCGCTTTTTCCAAGTCAAATTTTGAGCCTGACTTCCCTACTCTTTCTAGGGAAAATGCCTCAATCAATTCATCAAGATTAAAAAACTCGCTTGTAGTACCTGGATTCCAGCCCAAAAAGGCCAAGATGTTAAGAAAAGCCTCAGGGAAGTATCCGTTTTCTCGATAGCCTGAATAGGTCTCCCCTGAAGCTGGATCTTTCCACTCAAGAGGGAAAACGGGAAAGCCAAGTTGGTCCCCGTCTCTCTTGCTGAGTTTTCCATTCCCATCGGGTTTTAATAGTAGGGGAAGATGTGCAAATTCGGGCATTTCATCTTCCCAACCCAGAAATTTATAAAGCAATACATGAACAGGTGTCGAGGGTAACCACTCCTCTCCCCTTATAACGTGAGATATCTTCATCAAATGATCATCAATTACGTTAGCCATATGGTAGGTAGGCATTCCATCTGATTTGAAAATGATTTTGTCATCAATTTTAGAGGAATGTACCACCACCCAGCCTCTTATTATATCCTTGATTCTTATTTCCTCTTTTCTGGGTACTTTTATTCTAATTGTGTGTGGATCACCTGAGGCGAGTCTGCTTTTCACTTCATCATCTGATAAAGTAAGTGAGTTCTTCATCGTTTCTCTGGTAACAGCATTATATTGAGGTGTAGCAACTTTGGCTGCCTTTAATCGCTCACGCATTTCTTCGAGTTCTTCGCTTGAATCAAATGCATAATAAGCGTTACCAGACTCGATCAGCTGGTTCGCGTATTCTTTGTAAATCTCTTTTCTCTCTGATTGGCGGTAAGGACCATAATCCCCACCTGCTCCTATCCCCTCATCAATGGTTATGCCACACCACTTCAACGAATTGATAATGTACTCTTCAGCCCCTTCAACAAATCTTTTCTGATCAGTGTCTTCTATTCGAAGTATAAAATCCCCGCCATTTTTTTTGGCAAATAGGTAGTTGTACAAGGCGGTACGTACGCCACCCATGTGTAACGGGCCGGTTGGGCTAGGGGCAAAACGGACTCTTACTTTCTGAAAAGGCATATGATAGAATATTAATCGGCGAAGTTAATTCTAATATGTCAATTGGCATGAGAATTGACATGTTATTATCTGTAAAAGATATAACTTTATGTCTTAACTTTCGTTCTTATATTTCAGAGGCGGAAGTAAAATTGAGCATTAATAACAATGGGCGACAATTTAAATAGAGGGTACGAGCAACTAATTGATAAATTGGATGCTTTTACGCGAAAGTATTACACCAATCAACTATTGCGTGGAGCCCTTTATGCCACGGGCTTAGTTCTTGTTTTTTACTTGTCAGTGGTCCTCTTAGAACACTACGCTGAGTTCGGAACTGCAATACGTACGGTTATTTTTTATGGTTTCGTTCTTGTTAATGGCTATGTCATTATAAAGCTTATTGCAATACCCGTTTTCAAGTTGTATAAGTTAGGCGAAGTAATCTCCTATGAGCAGGCAGCCCAGATAATTGGTGATCACTTCCCAGATGTAAAAGATAAGTTGCTTAATACGCTACAACTAAAAATACAGGCCTCAAAGAATCAGGTTCAGATTTTGGATAAAGACATATTATTGGTAGAGGCAAGCATTAGTCAAAGAACAAGAGAGCTGTCCCCTATTCCATTCTCTTCAGCAGTTGACTTATCCCAGAACAAGAAGAATATCAAGTATGCGCTTGTGCCTATTCTGGCATTCGTAATTCTGGTGTTTGCGGCTCCGAGCGTGATCAAGGAGAGCACAGCTAGGTTGGTAAATCATAGGGCGGCGTTTATAAAAAAGGCGCCCTTTCAGTTTGTGATTCGCAATAAGAAACTGGAAGGCGTACAGCAAAAAGACTTTGAGCTTTTTCTGGATTTGACGGGGAGTGAAATACCGGATCAAGTTTTTATTGAGAAGGATAATAATAGATTTCGGTTAAGAAAGGAAGGAAGGACCTCCTTCTCTTTTTCGTTTAAGAATCTGCAGCAAAGCACAACATTCAACTTTATTGCTGGGGGATTTTCGTCCTTGGATTATACGCTTGAAGCCCTGCCGAATCCCATTGTTCTAAGTTTTCACACAAGCCTAAATTACCCGGACTATCTTGGTAAAGAGAATGAGGCATTTCAAAACACAGGTGATTTGATCGTGCCGGAAGGGACGCGAATTATCTGGGAATTCCATACAAGAAATACGGAAAACATTTTCATGCGGTTTTCTAAATCTGATATAGGCGGGAGCACAACACTTGAGCGGATAGGGGA
>NVRZ01000073.1 GCA_002401055.1 Bacteroidota bacterium | reverse complement strand
TTTGGCTCTGTGACGATTTATTAGAAGCTCTAAGTTGCCTTCTTTTCCTCCGATGTAGCCGGAGATGAGTTCTTTGTCACTTAACAATGGTACACGCATAATTCCTGTTTTTAAGTTAAACATCGTTATCATCATCACGTTGTGTGAATCAAATAACTTTAAGAATAGTAATGCGTAATTGTTAAGCTATAGGCAATTCAGATTTTAAGGTTAGTCTTCTTTGGTTTTATTATTACTGTAAACGTGTATTCCTAAATAAAGTTACAGTTAACAGCTCTTTTGCATAACAAACTTACAAAATATATTATTACGGATGAGCTGAAGCAGCAGTTTTAACATTTTTTGTGAAATCGTACCTGATTGCTATGTGTCACAGTATTGCAATACAGTCATTATTAAAAAGAATCCACATCTCTATAAAAAGGTAAAATTATTGGTAATTTTGCAGCCCCTTTATGGCGAAAACTCAGATAAATAGCGCATCCAAGAAGATATCCACGAAAGTAGATCCACAGGATTTTATCATCATCAAAGGTGCAAGAGTAAATAATCTCAAGAACATCTCTCTTAATATTCCTCGGAATCAATTGATAACCATAACCGGGTTATCGGGTTCAGGGAAGTCATCATTGGCCTTCGATACTTTGTACGCAGAGGGCCAAAGAAGGTATGTTGAAAGCTTGTCCTCATATGCGCGTCAGTTTCTAGGAAGGCTTGACAAACCCGAAGTGGACAAGATAGAGGGTATTTCACCTGCTATCGCCATAGAACAGAAAGTGGTCACCAGGAATCCTCGGTCAACCGTCGGAACCTCAACCGAGATCTATGATTATCTGAAGCTGCTCTATGCAAGGATTGGAGCGACCATATCACCGATATCAGGAAAGCCGGTAAAGCGACATACCGTTTCCCATGTGGTTGACTATATCAACGCATTTAGCAAGGACACTTTAATAATCTTGTATGCTCCAATTTCTGCCGGAGAGGAGAAGAGCTTAATTGGACAGTTAAAGACTTTGGTTCAGCAAGGGTACTCCCGTGTTAAGCTGAAGGACGAGTTATTAAAAATTAATGATGTTTTGGATGACAAGGCCTACAGCAAATCAGCTGCAACTGATATTCAAGTTGTTATTGATCGCGTTGTGGTTGATAAAGGTGATCTGGAAAACCAAGGCCGTATTTCGGATTCAGTACAAACGGCGTTTTACGAAGGAGAGGGGCAGGTAAATGTGCAGGTACTGGATGAAAAAGGTAAAGAGCAGGAGCTAAAATCATTTTCCAATAGGTTTGAGCTGGATGGAATGGAATTTGAAAAGCCTTCCGTTCACTTTTTTAGTTTCAATAACCCCTACGGAGCGTGTAAATCATGCGAAGGTTTTGGAAGTATTGTTGGCATTGATGAAGACTTGGTGATTCCTAACAAAGGCCTTTCAGTTTATGAGGATGCAATCGTGTGCTGGAGAGGTGAAAAAATGGGTAAATGGAAGGAGAAACTCCTGATGAGTGCAGCGGAGTTTGATTTTCCAATACACCGGCCATTTTTTGAATTGACAGATTCTGAAAAGAAAGTACTGTGGACGGGTAATGAGTACTTCAAGGGCTTGAATGCGTTCTTTAAATATGTTGAAAAGAAGAGCTATAAAATCCAATACCGGGTAATGCTCTCTAGATTCAGAGGAAAGACCCGTTGTCCGGAATGTGATGGAACAAGATTGCGAAAAGATGCCTCCTATGTATTGGTGGGTGGCAAGTCTATTCAAGAAGTTGTACTGATGCCAGCGACTACAGCATTGAAGTTCTTTGCCAAGATTAAACTGAATAAACACGATGCAACCATTGCTTCCAGATTATTGACGGAAGTACTAGCAAGACTCCAGGTACTATGCGATGTTGGATTGGGATATCTCACTATAAACCGATTGTCAAACACATTGTCTGGCGGTGAGTCGCAACGAATCAACCTAGCTACCTCATTGGGAAGTACCTTGGTAGGATCCATGTATATATTGGATGAACCCAGCATTGGACTCCATCCTAGAGATACCCAGATGCTTATTGGCGTACTGCAAAAGCTGAAGGATTTAGGAAATTCTGTTATAATTGTGGAGCATGATGAGGAGATCATGAAGCAAGCAGATCAAATCATCGACTTAGGGCCTTTTGCTGGTTCTGAAGGTGGGGAAGTAATATTTCAGGGTAATTTCAAAACTGCTACTAAAAATGGAAGCCTAACCGTAAAATACCTTCGAGGTGAACTGGAGATTGCCGTTCCAGCCAAGCGCAGAATGTGGTCCAAGCATGTAGAAATATCTAAAGCCAGTGAGAACAACCTCAAGCGAATTGATGTAAAGATTCCATTGGGCGTAATGACCGTGGTTACTGGAGTGAGTGGTTCCGGGAAGTCATCATTAATCCGAAATATACTCTATCCAGGTCTCACCAAAATATTAGGAGGATATGGACAAAAGACTGGCTATCATGAGAAGATTGGAGGTGACATTGAAAAGATCACCCAAGTCGAATTTGTTGATCAAAATCCTATTGGTAAGTCTTCACGGTCAAACCCGGTTACTTACGTCAAGGCATATGATGAAATAAGGAATTTGTATTCAGATCAGGCTCTGGCAAAACAGATGGGTTATAAGCCCTCTTTCTTCTCTTTCAATGTGGCTGGTGGAAGATGCGATGAATGTGAAGGAGAGGGAAAGATATCTATTGAAATGCAGTTCATGGCCGATGTACAGTTGGTTTGTGATAGCTGTAAGGGTAAGCGCTTTAAGAAAGAAATACTAGATGTCACCTATGAGGGTAAAAGCATTTCTGATATTTTGAATCTTACTGTTGACGAGGCCATGGAATTTTTTGAAAAGAGGGAGGGAACTATTGAATCCAGCCTGTTGAGAAAACTCAAACCCTTGTTGGATGTTGGAATGGGCTACGTGAAACTGGGTCAGCCATCCAGTACATTGAGTGGTGGAGAGGCGCAGCGAGTAAAATTGGCTACATATTTAGGAAAAAGATAAACGGAAGCCAATGCCTCGGATCATACGCTCTTTATTTTTGATGAGCCAACGACCGGCTTGCACTTTCATGATATAAGTAAATTGCTGGATGCATTCAACGCCTTGATTGATCGGGGTCACTCAATTGTAATCATCGAACACAACATGGAGATTATCAAAAATGCCGATTGGATTATCGATCTCGGTCCTGAAGGTGGCGAAAAAGGTGGTTACGTATTGTTTGCTGGAACACCTGAAAACCTGGTAAAGGTTAAGGAATCTTATACGGGCAAGTACTTGAAGGAGAAGCTTTAGTACCCCCTGCTCCTCTGAAGTGAAGCGCGAGCGTACACTTCAGAGGAGCAGGGGGTAATATCGCGAAACCCTTTCTATATCACCTGATTAATTTTATTTCTTTCGACTATCTTGTTTAATGCTCACATTCATTTTGTCTCCAAATGTAGCATGTAAGGAGTCTTCTAATTGATCAAGCGCCTCCAGGTAGTGCTTCTTCTTACCCATTCCCCAATACCAAAGATTAATAGCTATTGTGTCATTACTCTGACTGGGCTCAAACCAGAATGTAAAAATGTGATAGGGTATACCTTGACAAAGCAAGGTATCATTGTTTGTGTCATTAGGCCTGAAACTCAAAATGTGTGCTGAAGCAAACGCGTCTATTAAGGATGTTGACTTTCCCACTACAGAATTCTTGCTACCTGATGTTTCGACTTTGTAAACTGCTTGATAACGAACCGTCCCGCAAGAGCTAAGCAATGTTGACAAGAGAATTAGTTGTAATATTTTTTTCATTTATCAATGTCTTGGAGACAATTGTCCACAAGTTGATCTATCTCAATAAATATACACAATAGCGGAAATAACACTGTCCAGTTGTGTCTTCCAAAAATGTACTATAAAATTCGGCTTAACCTAAATAGGTAAGCGCCTTAGGAACAGGCTGAGTGTAGAAGTATACATCCGTATTGTCATCAGCATTGGCAGATTCAACCATTTTAGCGACAATAGCATCTACGATTTTTGGTGCTACGGTCATCTCAATAACCTCCATTTCCTTACTTAGAGATATTCCCCCAACACTTTCCTCTTCACCCAATTTGGTTCCATAAGCAATGCTAGCTCCCGGTGCACCTGCAGCCATGGCTGCATCGACCATTGCATCTCCTTTGCCACGCTCCGTAACACACGTAAGCCTGGTTAGATCAAATAAATATTTTCTTTCGTTATTAGAATCGGCTCCATCTACACTTTGCGCTCTCCAACCTGCGCCTCCCTTAATCTCATCAATTGCTTTAACAATCTGATGATTTGAAGCAAGATTGCTGTCATTGTTTACAACACTTGCAATGTTCACCAATGCCTTTTCAACAGGCATTGAGTAAATGAATCCCATTCCTGGTGTATCCAATTTCCCTTCGTCTATCATGGCATTAAAAACAGGCTCTGAATCAAAGCTATCCACCACAACTCTAATTAATTCCTTTTCAGGACTAATGGCAATTCTTAACAAGCCCATCCTCTCTCTGATGCCTCTTCCCTGCCCAAACACTACTGTAGGCCCCGGAGATCCCTCACGCATGGCAGCTTTTGCAATAGGGTCTGATTTGTCTTTTTGCGAAATGCAGAAGATTCCTGTCATGTCTTTCTTATAGTCAATACTATCTGAAGAATCTTGATTTTTCGTTGCAACTTCGCCCTTTTGATTACCAAGAAATAACGCATTATCACATTTGATACTAAATACTGCACCACTTCCTGAATGGTTAAGTCGTCCCGCTATGGTAATACCATTCATTAATTTGTCCACTGAAGCTTCGTCTACAAGTAGTTCCACAACTGTCTGCTCTGGATTTACTGCAGGTATAAGTTTTTGCAGAAAACCATCCTTAACAAGAGATCCTCGTGAGTTGAGCATCACACCCGTATCAGGAAAGTTTGAGATTGCTTTTTCTACTATATCCGTTGCGGTTAGCTTTGGTAATATGGCGGTTACCAGCGAATAATTCTTTTTATAATTGAGCTCTCCCATGTTATGTAGTCAATTCCTTTTCCATTTCAGGAGGGTCTTCACCTCCGCCACTTTTTGAAACTATTAGTCCCACAGTCAAGACTGAAATTATCGGGCCAACAGAGGCCAAAGCCAACACTCCAAAACCATCAGTTACTCCTGGGATACTAGCGCCCACACCCAAACCCATTGCTAGTACCAATGGAACGGTAATCGGTCCGGTTGTAACACCAGCGCTGTCCCATCCAAAGTTTACAAACTGCTCAGAAGAAATTAAAGTAAGTATGATGAGCATTAGATACGGAGGGATAAGCAAGTAAGTCAGTGGAATGTTGAAAGCAATTTTTAAAATTCCAGTACCAATTCCAACGGCAACTCCCAACGCAACGGTCTGCATAAGCAACGACTTTTTAAATGCACCAACAGTAATTTTCTCTACTGTTGAGCCTAAAGCATTGAGAGCGGGCTCAGCCAGCGTTGCACCATAGCCAAGAAAGAAAGCGAAGCCAATGGCAAGTATTTTTCCGAAAATAGGCTCATCAAACAGTGGTCCAGAATGTCCTGTTAAACCCCATGGCACAATACTCGAGAAAGCGGATGGTACATTACCTCCTAACTGCTCTCCCAATGGAGTAAGTCCTAATACAATTCCCAATCCAAACAATGCCATGCCCACCACGGCAAATCCAATTCCCGCAGATATCTCATCCGCATGCGGAACCTTCTCGCGAAGTAATTTCAGTGTTAAAAAGAGAAATAGGCAAAGCGGAATGATAGCCAATAGAGCTGCTATGGCAGCAGACTTCAATTGTTCAACGATACTACCCTCTGGATTCCACGACTTAATATCATTGGTAGTAACGTTCTGAACCAGTTTCTTCGTGTACACCACAGATGGGTTAGACAACACTATCTTTCCATCTTCAAAGATTGAATGCTTACTGGAAAACGCTACTTCATAGTCGCTTTCTAACTCTCCAGATTTTGAAAATTCTTCAAACTCCTCATGTGTAAATTTAACTTCTTCAATACCCTCATTGTCTTCCTGAATTAGGACAATCTTTTGCTCAAATTTTTTGCCTGCATAATTCTCAGCTCCATAATAGTCAGCCATATTGTAATGATACGTTCCTAAACAGAGAACCGCAATAACTGGAAAGAGCGAAGCCAAAGTAACGATTCCAAATCCCGCACTACTGGAGTCTCCTGTTGAAACAACTCGGCAGACACCAATTCCCAATGCCAGTACTAGTGGAACGGTTACAGGTCCCGTAGTCACTGCTCCGCAGTCCCATGCCAGTCCGATAATCGGAAACAATACTTCATTCATGTGAGCCCAGATTGTGAAGCCAGAGAGTAGCAAAATGAGAGGAACAATAAAAGTCTTTAAGGACCACCCATAAAGAAATCGCAATACACCAAGCATTACAGCTATACCAACGCCAACACCAACACACATGACTAGTTGCCCTGAAAAATCATTCAATAGGCTGTACAATAAGGGCGCTCCATCTGGAGACACGCTCTTTCCTGCTTGCTTCAATACTTCTATCGCTGGTTCAGCAAAGGTGGCTCCAATCCCCAATAAGAACGAAAAGGCCAGGATCGCAGGGAGCTTTGCCTTGCGGGGTAATTTACTTCCTATGATTTCTCCAAAAGGCATTAACCCTAACATGAGACCTTCCATGAAGAACATCAAGCCAATGATAACAATGAAGATTCCAACTGAAATCATCATTGAGTACACTATAGGTAAGTTGAGAACAAAAACCTGAAAAGCCACAAGGTAAAATATGATGAACCAAACACCAGATATTTGCTCCATGAATCTATTAGAGACATAAGGCTTTATAATATCCATTGTCTTTGAAAAAGACAATTTCAACTTTCCCGTTCCGTAATCCTGCTCTGGTGCCATATTAAAGTATTATTATGCTTTAAAGAGATTCAAAAGTAACATCTAATTTATTAATTGCAATAAATTTGGTTTCTTTTTGCCGTTTTAGTTAATTTGAACCAAATACTAGGTAGAATTGTATCATGGACGCTGACGAAGTAAAAGAAAAATATAAGGGTAAAATTAATAGGTTCAAGGAGCGGTTGGCCATGAAGGACAAAGAGCTCAATATTTTGCTCGAAATCACCAATGCCATAAACTACAATGAATCTACCCTTGACATCCTTGAGAAATTTGAAAATTTTGTTAAGGATGAACTTAAGATAGAGAAGCTTGTCCTATTTGCAAAATACAAGCGCTGGCGCTGCATCCTCGATTACAATGTGCCAGATAGAGAAATTGATCGCTTCGACGTGGAGCGGGATCTACTTAAGCACACTGATATTACATCAGTAAACTCTTTGGAAAACGAAGTTTTCAAAAATTTTGACATGGTGGTTCCCGTTTATCACGGTGATAAGCCACTGGCTTATCTGATTGTTGGTGATATAGTTGAGGACGAGGTAGGAGTAAGTTCTATTATTAAGCATCTCAATTTCATGAAGCTTCTGGTAAATATTATTGTAAGTGCAATAGAAAATCAGAGGTTACAACGTGAGGCCTTGAGGCAAGAACAGGAAAAGCAAAAATTGATTGCTAAACAGAACGAAATGCTGGAAAATCAGGTAGCTGAGCGCACGAAGGACTTGGTAGCGGAAATGGAGGAATCGGAACGATTGCTGCATAATATTCTGCCCGTATCTGTGGCCAATGAGCTCAAGGCAAAAGGACATATTAAAGCACAGAGTTTTAAATCTGCTACTATGCTTTTTACAGATTTCAAGGGGTTTACCGAGCAATCAGCCAAGATTACGCCCGAAGAATTGGTGAACGAACTGAACGACATATTCAAGGGTTTTGATCAGGTAATGGGAGATTATGGTGTGGAGAAGATTAAAACCATTGGTGATGCATACATGGCTGTTTGTGGACTTCCAACTGAAAATAAAGACCATGCTTTACTTGCAATAAAAGCTGCGCAGGCTATGCTTGATTTCTTGGAGAAGAGAGGCGAGAAGGCCAAAATAAAATGGGAAATGAGAGTAGGAATACATTCTGGCGGATTGGTTGCTGGTGTCGTGGGCACAAAGAAGTTTACCTATGATGTTTGGGGAGATACTGTCAATACGGCCGCAAGGATGGAAAGCGGTGGTGAACCTGGAAGAATAAATATATCTTCAGTTACACATGATCTGGTTAAGAGTCATTTTGATTGTGAACATAGGGGGAAATTCCATGCCAAGGGAAAGGGAGAAATAGATATGTATTTTGTTGGCAAGCAGGTTAAAGAAGTAGAAATACAAAATGCGATTAGTGTGAACAAGACACCGATAAGTGAAATCAAGGATTTTATTGTCAAGAAGCTTAAGAAGGAGCTTCCGGAAGGATTGCATTACCACGGGTTGCACCATACCTTGGACATGTACGAATCGGCCGTTTCAATTGCGGGTAGTGAGAATGTTAAAGGTGAGGATTTCGAATTGATTCAAATTGCGGCTCTATTTCACGATTCAGGATTTACAAGAACTTATGAGAATCACGAAGAAGCGGGTTGTGAAATTGCAAAAGAAGCGCTGCCCGGCTTTGGATATGATGAGGGACAGATTAAGACTGTATGCACCATGATTATGACCACCAAAGTTCCTCAAACGGCAAGCACACAGTTAGAAAAAATTATCTGTGATGCTGATTTGGATTACTTAGGTACAGATAGGTTTAAACCAATAGGAACTACCTTATATAAGGAGCTAACTGGGCGAGGTATTGATATGGATGAGAAGAAGTGGAATGAATTGCAGGTCAAGTTTTTGGAGAATCATAAATACTATACAAAGACGTGTAAAGAATTGCGTGACCCGATCAAAAAGAAGCATCTTAAAGAACTAAAAGAACTGATTGCTACCTACTAATTTTAGCTCAAACAATATGAAAAAACGATTCGCCATAATTGGCATACTGTCATTATTTCTGTATTCAGCTTCAACCTTTGTATTTGCGGACCAACCTTCGAAAGAAGAAGTCACAGCCACTCATGCAAGTACAGATGAAGGCCATTATGAGACTGAGGAGGTGCATAAAGAACATGGCCAGGGAGAGCATAGTGGAGGGGGACATGGAGGATTGGAGCCATTGCTCTTTGTCATTATAGCCTTAATAATTGGTGCAGCTGTCCGTCATTTCTTGCGAAATATACCCTTGCCCTTTACAGTATTACTCCTGCTTATCGGGATTGGATTGGGTGTAATGGCTGGTGAGGGTTTATTTGACGGTGCGCTTGAGAGCTTTAAGATAGGGATTCATTGGGCCGGAAATATTGATCCACACCTGATACTATATGTGTTCTTGCCAATATTGATATTTGAAGCTGCGTTCGCTTTGGATGTGCATGTATTTAAAAAAACCTTAGGTAACGCGGTAATCCTTGCAGTACCTGGAATTGTTGTGGCACTTGTGCTTACAGCAGCACTTGTTATGGCTACCGAAATGCTGGGCATTGGATTCTCCGGCTGGAATTGGGCATATGCACTCATGTTTGGTTCTGTAGTTAGCGCGACAGACCCTGTTGCGGTTGTGGCCTTGTTAAAGGAGCTAGGAGCGAGTAAGAAGTTAGGCACATTAATAGAGGGTGAGTCTCTTCTAAATGACGGTACGGCCATCGTAATATTTATGGTGTTTTATGCACCATTAGTAGCTATGGGTGGAGTTGCTGAATCGGGTTCTCCTTTCATTGAGTTCTTATATGTTGCTTTAGGTGGTATTCTGCTGGGAATTGTTATTGGTTATATAGTTGTCGCTTGGGTGAAAAGAGTGTTCAATGATTTCTATGTTGAGATTTCCGCGATTGTGGCAGCGGCTTATTTGGTGTTTTATGCCGCCGAAGATTTTTTCCATGTGTCAGGCGTGTTAGGACTTGTTTCATACGGATTGGTAATGGCTGGCGTAGGAAAGACGCGGATTAGTCCTGAAGTTGGGCACTTCTTACATGAATTCTGGGAGCTTGCAGCATTCATCGCAAACGTTCTCATCTTCATTATTGTTGGCGTTGTGATTGCAGAACGTGCTGTTTTTGACGCTACTGCAAATGACTATCTATTATTGCTCATTATCTACATTGGCATTCATGCCGTTAGAGCGGTTGTTATTCTTATGTTCTATCCAATCATGAGGCGAACTGGGTATGGTTTACCAAAGAAGGATGCCATAGTCGTGTGGTATGGAGCGCTAAGAGGAGCGATTGGTTTGGCCCTGGCATTAATGGTGGCTGGAATAGAACCAATTCAAATTGCTACAGCCTTAGAAATATCTGTCGATCAGGCGAAGATTGTAATCAACCAATTTTTATTTCTGATTTCCGGGGTAGTGGCGTTGACATTACTGGTAAATGCTACAACGATAAAACTATTGGTTAATGGTTTAGGGTTAACTAAGATCCCAGCCGTAAAGGCGACTATGATGGACAATGCATTTAAGCAATTGACCAACGAAACGGAAAAAACAGTAGAATTACTCAAGGGCGATAAGTTCATGAGTGGCGCCAATTGGAATGCAGTTCGCGAGTATTTACCAAAGATGTCTGCACTTGATATAAGTGATGAGGAACGCGCTGAAATGGATACCATGGCCGAAACAAGAAGAAGAATATTAGAAAAAGAAAAAAGCAGCTACTGGCATCAATTCGGCGATGGGTTATTGGGCGCCATTGCTGTTCGCAGGTTAGCTGATGGAGTAAGTGAGCTTTTGGATGATGGCGGTAAAATTCCGCTTACGGAAAGGGGCTACATGGACAAACTCTGGAGTTCACCTAAATTTTTAAATAAACTTCAGGGTATTCCATTGTTGGGAACTTTTGCCAAAAATGAGTTATCAAATAGCATGTCCATGAGCTATGATATTGCACGGGGCTTTGTGGTTGCGCAAGAGGAAGTGGTGAAACTGGTTGAATCCATGGCTGAGGGCGATGAAACTACATCTCAGGATGACATGGTTCAGAAGTTACAGGTGGAGATAAATGAAAATAGAATGCGAGGACTGAATTTCTTGAAGAATATGCGGGAAGCGAATCCGGAAATTGCCGCGGCTATCGAGACGAAGCAAGCCATACGAAGTGTGCTCAACAAAGAGAGGGTAGGTATCAAAAAACTAAAGGCAGATGGCAGGATAGAGGCAGACGAATGTGAAAGAATGATTGAGAGTGTAGAAGAGCGAATGAAGAGGTTAATGGATTCACCACCATCTATTGAACTTCCTGATTCGATTGAATTGCTGAAAGAAGTGTCATGGCTTCAAGGGCTTGAAGCCTCTGTTGTTGAGAAGGTAGTTAGTATTGTTGAGACTAAGATTTATGGAGAGGGCGATGTCCTTATGAAAGCCGGTGACCCGGGAGATAGCATGTTCGTAATAGCCAGAGGTACTGTGAAAGTTATTGTGGGTAATGATATTGTTGTGGACATACTTGGCCCAGGAAGTGTTATTGGCGAAATGGCAGTTCTTAGTGGTGTTCCTAGAACAGCTACGATAACCGCAGATACTCCAGTTACTGCCCTTTCAATGAAGGCAGATGGAATGCAGGAGTTAATGTCATCTTCAAAAGAACTAGAGGAGAAATTATGGAACCTTGCCGGAGTTAGATTTGCAGAAAATCTTCTTTCTAAAATTGAACCTTACCAATCCTGGCGACAAATACAGTTTAGAGAGTGGCTGGCCGAAGGCAAGATCGTAACAAAGAGTTCTGTCAAAGAGCCCCTCGATGTACGCGAGAAGGAAGCGGTTCTAATTGCGGGAACATGTTATTCAATTGGTGAAGAAAAAACACCTCTG
>NVRZ01000072.1 GCA_002401055.1 Bacteroidota bacterium | reverse complement strand
ACTGACGGAGCAGCTTGGTCAGCTGACCACAAATTTTCCTGATTTTTTTCAGCAGCTTCTTGATGCGATACTTCTCATAATTTGCCAGGGCAATCTTCTCCTGACTACCGAGCGTTCCGCGTTCAGATTTGTCTCGGAGGTCGTTAATAGAGACTAATTCGTCAGTCGATGATCCAGAAAAGCTCTTCTGAGTTTTCTCTAGCGCATCAAGTATAAATCTTACTTTTCCCATTGTGTGATTGTCGTTCTTTTATAAAAATAATTCGCGTCTTTGTTCATTCAATTACCAGTCAATTGTGGAGAATGCGGGACTTGAACCCGCGACCCCTTGCCTGCCAGGCAAGTGCTCTAGCCAACTGAGCTAATCCCCCCAACGTGCACCGTAGCCAATGCGGCAAAGGCGCAAAACATTCGTGGCAAAAATATTTTACAAAAGCGGTACATTTACCCATTCTAATCAGGAGTTTTCAACAATAGTTATTAACAATGATCCCAGCTGAGATCAACAAAAATGTCTGTGAAGTGCTCTGTAAAATTCACGGACAGGAAGTTATTATTCGTGGCGAAAGCACGATTGGTGGTGGGTGCATAAACAATGCCTTAAAACTAGAAACCAATGTCTCCACTTACTTTTTAAAATGGAATAGCGCATCTAGCTTTCCTGGCATGTTCAGTTCAGAGGCACGTGGATTGAATTTATTACGTAACAGTAGCACCTTGTATATTCCAGAGGTAATTTCAGCTAATGAATCAGAAGAACACTCCTATCTAATGCTGGAATATATCGACTCTGCTACTATGAGCAAAAGCTATTGGGAGCATTTTGGTAAGTCGTTAGCTGAACTTCACAAAGTAAGTACAGACCAATTTGGGTTGGATCACGATAACTACATTGGCTCGCTGCGACAGAGTAATCAGCAACACAGCACCTGGAAGGACTTTTTTATTAATGAGCGACTTATGCCCCAATTAAAATTGGCAAGCCTTGAGGCTGGACTCACTCAGAAGTTTGAGAATTTATACGGGAAATTGGATGAGATATTCCCTAATGAACCGCCGGCATTGCTTCATGGTGACTTGTGGAGCGGAAATTACATGGTATCAAAAACTGGAGCCCCAGTAACCATGGATGCTGCAGTGTACTACGGTCACCGGGAAACGGACCTGGCAATGTCTAAGTTGTTCGGGGGCTTTGATTCGCGATTCTACAGCGCATACAACGAGGCATTTCGTCTTGAGCAAGGATGGCAAGAGAGATTTGATATATGCAACCTATATCCATTATTGGTTCATGTTAACTTATTTGGTGGGAGTTATCTGAATCAGGTGCGGTCAACACTTGAAAAGTTTTAAAGACGATGCGATAGTAATTACAGACTAAGTCTGCAACTACTATTTGACCAAAATCTTCTTTCTGCTGACATTGGTTCCAAGAGTTGCTTCCATGATGTACATTCCTGAAGGCAATTCAGACAGGTTAATCCTGAATATGTTTTGTCCAGTTGGCCGAAAAGTTGAGACAACCCTACCAGACAAATCTAAAAACCGAAATTGAATGAACTCACCCGTATTTTTGATCTCAACCTGAAGATAGTCTTTTACAGGATTTGGGTATATCTTAAAATACCTTGTCTCTAGGTCATTTAATCCCATAAGAAGAAGCTCAGTCAGCACCACGTCATCAACATAATACAATGCGGCTTCTGCGTTTGGCGGTGCTGCTCCTCCAGACGCATAAATGTTTAATGAACCAATTGATTTTACATTTTTTCCACCCTGGGCCGTGCTGCTCCATGTCCACGTGTGAAGAAGAGAGTCGTCTACATAAAATTTCCCTTCGTCATTATCCAGATCAGCTATCACCCTAAGATCAATCCAGGTATTGTGCGTGTAATTGAAAGTTGCAGCACCTGTTCCGCCTGCATTCAGAACCGCTGTTCCGGCTATGGCAAAATACACCTCCATTGCCCATTCAACCCCTGGCTTATAGGAGGTTTGAATATTATAATAGGCACCCTTACCGGAATCCACATATATTTTCAGGGCAAGTTCATATGCTCCCTGAGTGTAATCCGAAGCAAATGGAAGTAATATATCTGATGGCCCGCCTCCTGAGGGGCTTTCTAATTTTACTGAATTTGTGCCGCTCGCTGCCTGCTCATCACTAACAAAGGCATCTGTGGCTGTACCAGGCATATTGTCCCAGGTGGTCCACAAACTCGATTCCAATCCTAAGTAACTTCCGGCATTGTAGGAATCAAAATTATCCGTGATTAAAATGGTTTGTGCATTCAGATAAACTGGGAATATTATTAACAGAAAAATTACGAAGTTTTTCATGGGGGGAGGGGGGATTAGGAATTGTTCAGTACAAACATAATTAAAAAGCTTCTTAGCGGCCCATTACCACTTGAAGTAAAAAGATTGCCATATTTGTATTGGTTAATTAATCCAATGACGACAGAAGATAAAATAAATTCGGACAAAGCACCAGACCCAGTCGGTGCTTACCCACATGCCAGAAGGGTGGGCAATTTGCTCTTTCTCTCCGGAGTTGGGCCGAGAGAAAAAGGCTCAAAAGAGATACCTGGGGTCATACAGGATAGCGAGGGAAGGGTAACATCTCACGATATCGAAGTCCAGTGTCATTCCGTGTTTAAAAATGTGAGGCACGTATTGGAGGCAAGTGGCTCTTCATGGGACAATATAGTTGATGTAACTGTATTTCTTACAGATATGAAAGGCGATTTTAAAAGATACAATGCAGTTTATGCTGAATATTTTAAAGACAATCAGCCCTGTCGCACCACAATTGAAATTTCCAGCCTTCCTACACCCATAGCCATTGAACTAAAGGTAATTGCTACCGTTTAATTTATTAAAATAAAATTTTTGGCAGGCTTCGAATGTGCTGCTCGGTAAAACAGAACAAGTTGTCGTGGTTTGGTAGCTGGTCGTCTGTTTGGATCAACACGAGCTTAGAAATACGCCCTTTTCCTCTTCGTAATTTGAAGATTTTATATTCTCCGACTCCCCTGATAAAACCCACTAACTCCATTCGCTCTTCCGATTCCTGTATTGAAAAGGAACTATATTCAACAATAAGCACGGGAGGATTTTCAGATTTGAGGAGAGCGCTACAACCTCGCAATACTTCGAGCTCCCATCCTTCTACGTCGATCTTGATAGCCTTTATCAAAGTGTCATGGGCTATTTCTGCTAGATCATTAAGAGGTTTTATCTTTACCAATTCAGATCCTTGTACTTGGTTGAATTTGTTTTTAATGAATGAGGAGCCGCCACGATTTTCTGGTTCTGGATAGATTCTCTTTTCGGATGACTTAGCACCCAAAGCAAAATCATACACAGATATGTTTTCGACGTTATTCAATTTAATGTTAGCATTTAGTAACTCGAGGCTTTCAGGAAAAGGCTCAAAAGAGTAGACTTTGCCAGAAGAACTGACCAATTGCGAAGCCATCAGGCTAAAAAATCCAATGTTTGCGCCTACATCAATAAATGAATCTCCCTTGTTTAAAACGGCAGCAATAATATGGGCCGTTCCAAGCTCATAGGTTCCGTATAAATAAATTTCTGAATCCACGCCCTTGTCAGATTTGGGATTGATGTTTATATCAAATCCATACACCGTTGATAATGTAAGCGGTCCACGCGTCTTGGGCAAAAGAAGCCAGGGTATGTTCTCGGTCAGAAAATCTCTTCCAGGGAAATAAGGCAAGACTAAAAGTAGTTGGACTACTTTATGAATTGATTTTATGTAGCTGCTATTGGCCATTTGATAGAGAGTCATGCGGAATCAGCACCAAAGTATCAATTTATTTCAAATGGGTATTACCTTTGGGGGGAGGCCTAATCTGCCAAAGGCAACAAGGTAATTGGCAGCAATAAAGGCCATAACAAGTTTGTTTTGGCATGATTCCTTACCTCTTGGTGTGAGGAAATTCATTTTATTAACTTTGCAGCCGTTTGAAAAACATGAATTGTGGCGAAGTACCCAGAATACAAACAGTTAAACCTGCCGGAAATAGGCGATGAGATTCTCAAATATTGGGAGACGAATAATGTGTTCGGGGCCAGTATTGAGAACCGGAAGGGCGGCGAGGATTTTACCTTTTATGAAGGTCCTCCTTCAGCAAATGGAATGCCTGGCATACACCATGTTATGGCGAGGGCCATCAAGGACATTTTTTGCCGTTACAAAACACTGAAAGGATTTGTAGTAAAACGAAAGGGAGGATGGGACACACACGGTTTGCCTGTAGAGCTAGCCGTAGAAAAAGAGCTGGGCATTACCAAGGAAGATATTGGAACAAAGATTTCGATTGCAGAGTACAACAAAAAGTGCAAAGAGGCGGTCATGAAGTATACTGCCGAATGGAGTTCAGTTACTGAGAAGATGGGTTATTGGGTGGACATGGACGACCCGTATGTGACCTATGAAAATAAATATATAGAAAGCGTTTGGTGGCTCCTCGGCCAGCTGTACAAAAAGAACTTGCTTTATCAGGGGTATAGTGTTCAGCCATACTCCCCTAAAGCAGGCACCGGACTCAGTTCGCATGAACTGAACTTGCCAGGTTGTTACAAGGATGTTAAAGATCAAACTTGCATTGCTCAGTTCAAGATTATCAACAACGAAGCCGCTGTTCGGCTACATGAAAATCGTAGTGGGGATCTGGATGTGTGCTTTCTCGCCTGGACAACCACACCATGGACACTACCCTCTAACACCGCACTTTGTGTGGGTCCAAAGATTAAATATGTACGTGTACTCACGAAAAACAAGTACACTGACAAGGAAGTATACATTGTATGTGCCGATGCATTGTTGGATAGCCTTATGGAGAGTACCAAGATTTTGGAAAACCCAGTGGAGTTTTTAGGAGCAGATTTTGTTGGTTTGCGTTACGAACAACTGCTACCGTATGCCCAGCCAATGGATAACCCTGAGAACGCGTTTCAGGTGATCTCAGGTTCTTTCGTCACTACAGAGGAGGGCACTGGTATTGTTCATATTGCGCCAACCTTTGGTGCTGATGACATGTTCGTAGCCAAGGAGGCAGGTGTGCCACCAATGTTGGTTGCTGATGATGAAGGCAATCCGGTTCCTTTGGTTGATTTGCAAGGTCGCTTTGTAAAGGAAATGGGAGACTTGGCCGGAAAATATGTGAAAAACGATTATTACGAGGATGGGAAAGCTCCTGATAAATCAGTGGATGTAGAAATAGTCATCAAGCTGAAGGAGGAGAACAAATGTTTCCACACAGAAAAGTACACGCACAATTATCCGCACTGCTGGCGAACTGATAAGCCGATTTTGTACTATCCTCTTGATAGCTGGTTTGTAAAAGCTTCTGCTGCGAAAGAGCGCATGAGCGAGTTAAATGATAGCATTAATTGGAAACCGGCATCTACAGGAACCGGGCGTTTTGGCGAGTGGTTGAACAATTTACATGATTGGAATCTTTCTCGTTCTCGTTATTGGGGAATCCCATTGCCTATTTGGCGAACGGAAGACGGAAAGGAAGAAATTTGCATTGCGTCGGTGGAGCAATTTAAGGCTGAGTGCGAAAAGGCTGTTAAAGCGGGCGTAATGGAAACCAGTCCATTAACGGGTTTTATCCCCAATGACTTTTCAGCTGATAATTACAACACCTTCGACTTGCACCGCCCATACGTAGACGATATTGTCTTGGTATCGGATTCAGGGAAGCCCATGACACGGGAGACGGACCTGATCGACGTTTGGTTCGATAGCGGCTCAATGCCATATGCACAAGTTCATTATCCTTTTGAGAACAAGGAGGCAATTGACGAGGGGAAGGCTTTTCCAGCAGATTATATTGCAGAGGGAGTTGACCAAACTCGTGGATGGTTCTATACGTTGCATGCCATTGCCACCATGTGCTTTGATTCGGTAGCGTACAAGAATGTGATCAGCAATGGACTGGTCCTGGATAAAGAGGGTCTTAAAATGAGCAAGCGATTGGGCAACGCTGCCGATCCATTTGAGATACTGAAACAATACGGCCCCGACGCTACTCGATGGTACATGATTACCAATGCGCAACCATGGGATAATTTGAAATTTGACCAGGCGGGAATTGAAGAGGCGAGAAGGAAATTCTTCGGAACCCTTTATAACACCTATGCATTCTTTGCTCTTTATGCCAATATAGATGAGTTTACGAACCAGGAGGAAGAAATACCAATAGGCAAAAGGCCTGAAATAGACCGCTGGATTTTATCCAGACTCAACTCGTTGATTCAGGATGTTGAATCATTTTATGAGGATTATGAACCAACCAGGGCGGGTAGGGCGATCCAAAATTTTGTAGACAATCATTTGAGCAATTGGTATGTTAGGCTGTGTAGAAGAAGATTTTGGAAAGGTGATTATTCTGAAGATAAGATAGCCGCCTATCAGACGCTTTATAGCTGTTTAGTAGCTGTTGCTCAGTTGTCATCGCCAATAGCGCCATTTTTTATGGACAAACTGTTTATTGATCTAATGAATTCGGGCAATGAGGCACCAGAGGCATCGGTTCATTTGTCAGATTTTCCAGTGGCCGACCATGGTGCTTTAGACAAGGAGCTGGAAAGCAGAATGCAAATTGCTCAGGACGTTTCTTCCATGGTGCTTTCTTTAAGGAAAAAGGAAGGCATTAAGGTTAGGCAACCACTAAGTAAGATAATGGTTCCTGTTGTGAACGATTCGTTCAGGAAGCAGCTTGAAGCAGTTGAGGGGTTAATTCTATCTGAACTTAACATCAAGGAATTGGAGTACATAGATGGCTCTTCCGACATTTTTGTAAAAACCATCAAGCCGAACTTCAAGGTACTGGGACCAAAGTATGGTAAATACATGAAGGAGATAGCCAAAAAGCTGGCGGAATTTAAAAAGGAAGATATTGAAACCCTAGAAACGGAAAATGCGTATGAACTTAGCATCGGAGGTGAGCAGGTTGTAATTGGCCTTGAAGACGTTGAAATCTCCTCAGGAGATGTTCCGGGGTGGCTGGTAAGCAACATGGGGGCAATAACAGTCGCACTTGACGTTAACATTACCACCGAGCTGAGAGAGGAAGGAGTAGCACGTGATCTGGTAAACAAGATACAGAACCTCAGAAAAGAGAAAAAATTTGAGGTAACTGACAAGATCATTCTCCAGATTAAAAGTGACGCTAATTTAAACTCAGCAATTGAAAATAATTTAAATTACATTTGCGCGGAAACGCTAGCAGTTTCTTTGGAGGTTTCTGAGCAAATACAAGATGAAACACGATTAGAAATTAACGACGAATTAACTGCTTTGGTTGCAATTTCAAAGGAAGTAACCTAAAGCGAAAAACTTAACAAGATGGCAACAAAGACAAAAGCAGCACCTGTATCTAGAAAGAAAAAGTATACAGCCAAAGAGCTCAAGGAATTCAAAGCCTTGATAATGAAAAAGCTCGAGAAGGCCAAAGAGGAATACGAATTGTTTAAAGGCAATATTTCTGGCCTTGATGATCATGGTACTGATGACACCTCTCCTACCTTTAAGGTATTGGAAGAAGGTTCCGAAGTGCTTTCAAAGGAAGAAAATGCACAGCTGGCTGTTAGGCAGAAGAAATTCATAGGGCATTTAGAGAATGCTTTGCTAAGAATTCAAAACGGTACTTACGGGATTTGTCGCGAAACGGGTAGGCTGATCTCGAAAGAAAGATTGAAAGCTGTGCCGCATGCTACTTTGAGCATTGAGGCGAAAATGGCACAGTAAGCCTGCATTTCTGAACTTATTTTCCACATAAAAACATTTTCCCTCTTTTGAATTGAAAAGATCCGCGATTATTATTTTCCTGATTCTCTTCTTAGATCAGGCATTAAAAATCTGGATCAAGTCCAACATGTTTCTGGGCCAAGAATACCACATCTTGGGCGATTGGTTTATCATCCACTTTACGGAGAATAACGGAATGGCCTTCGGCCTTGAAATGGAAGGGGAGCTAGGCAAGTTGATGCTAAGCCTATTTCGCATTGTTGCCATTTCTGTAATTGGATGGTACCTCATTTCAATGATTAAGCAAGGGCTTGACAAAGGCTTCGTTATCTGCGTTTCCATGATTTTTGCGGGAGCACTGGGTAATATCGTTGACAGCGCGTTTTATGGCGTAGTGTTTGGGGAGAGCGCTTATTTACAAGTGGCAGAAATGTTTCCAGAAGGAGGAGGTTACGGTAAGTTCCTCTACGGCAGAGTAGTAGATATGCTTTACTTTCCTGTGATTGACACATACATTCCCCAATGGTTTCCTGCAGCGCCAGAAGCTGTTCCTGCTTGGTGCCCCGATATACTGTTTTATATTTTTCCATGGGCCGGCGATCATTTTATTTTCTTCAGACCCGTGTTCAACATCGCTGATTCGGCGATTACCATTGGCATTACGATAATCATTATCTTTCAAAAGAGGTTCTTTGCATCCTTTGAAACAGAGGAAAAGGAAGAGGAGGCAAAGGAGCCAGAAGCGCCTGAAGGAGATGGCGAGGTTGTTGAATAAATTACCCCACAAGTTTTTTCTCCACCAATTTCTCTGCTATTTGAACTGCATTGGTAGCAGCTCCTTTTCGCAAGTTATCGGCCACGATCCAACAGTTAAGAGAGTTTTCATTGGATTCATCCCTGCGAATTCGTCCCACAAATACATTGTCCTTCCCTTCCGCATCAATGGGCATGGGATACACATTCAAGGCCACGTCATCAGATACAACAACACCATCTGTACCAGATAAGATACTGCGCACCTCGCCTAATTCGAAAGGTTCGGAAAACTCTATGTTTACAGATTCTGAGTGCGCTGAGTCAACCGGAACCCGAACTGCAGTTGCAGTAATGCGCATGCTGGAATCATCTAGAATTTTGCGGGTTTCATTTACGAGTTTCATCTCTTCTTTGGTGTATCCGTTTTCGGTGAAGTCATCACAGTGAGGCAAACAGTTTTTATCAATAGAATAGGGGTATACCTTTTCTGCTTCCAGATCGTGTCGTTCATGTTTTAGTTGCATGACCGCTTTTGCGCCAGTACCGCTAACCGATTGATAGGTGGAAATCACTACCCTTTTGATACCGTATTTTTTATGCAAAGGCGCCAGTATCATAACCAGCTGAATTGTGGAGCAATTAGGATTGGAAATGATGCCGTCAGAGCTCTCCAGCGTATTTCCGTTTATTTCAGGAACAATTAACTTAACATTTGGATCCATTCTGAAGGCGGAGGAGTTATCGATTACTTTACATCCAAGTTCAGTAAAAAGTGTTGCCGACTCTAATGCAGTGGAGGATCCTGCCGAAAAAAGCGCGATATCCGGATTCATTGCCAAGGCAGATTCAACCGTGACAATTTCTATTTGATCGGAGTTAAACGCAACAAATTTACCGATGGATTTTGCCGATGCAACAGGAATGATTTGTGAAACAGGAAAATTTCGCTCCTGTAACACCTTTAACATGGTGGTTCCTACCAATCCTGTTGCTCCAATAATTGCCACTTTTAAACTCATGCTCTACTTAAGATATCAAGTTTCAAAAGTAGTATATTTACAACTTACATTTCCTCTGGAGAAGGGGTGTTTATCTTATGTACAGATTTCTCTTATTCTTGTTCCTGCTACCAATGCTGTCGTTCGCGCAGGTAAATGAAGACTTTTCGGATGGCGATTATACTGCAAATCCTACATGGACAGGTGATGATTCTCTATTCATAGTATTGGCGGGTGAGCTTCGCTCCAACAGTGCTGGGGCAAATAACTATGCGTTGAGCACAGTATCGGCGCAGGCTTTGGAAGCACAATGGGAGTTTTACATTAACCTTAAATTCTCCACTTCTGGTGCTAATTATGTAGATGTATATCTGATGTCTGATGTGGCAAACTTATCTACACCAAACAACGGATATTTTGTGAGGTGTGGCGATACACCTGATGAGATTTCATTGTACGAAATGGTTGGGGGCACGGCTACTATCATTATAGACGGTCCTGACGGCTTGTTTAATAGCGCTTCCAACAATCCTTTCCAGATTCGCGTGAGCCGGGATGCTTCTAATAATTGGGTGTTGGAATATGATGACGCCGTTACGGGGACTTTTGTAACCGCAGGATCGGTTATCAATAATTCTATTGGCACAAGCAGCTTTTTCGGATTTGCGGTTGTTCAATCGGGGGCAGCAGGGCCTGTAAACAATCATTATTTTGACAACATCACTGTTGGCCCCATTCCTGTTGATAGTTTTGCGCCGACAATTTTAAGCGTAACGGTTCTTTCGGACACAACATTGGATGTTTTCTTCTCAGAATATGTTGATTTGACCAGTTCACAGCTAATTGGGAATTATTCTGCCAATAATGGAATTGGAGGTCCAAGCACAGCGTTAAGAGATGGTGTAGATTCTACGCTGGTACATTTAACGTTTCCAATTCAATTTGGAAATGGAATTACAAATATTCTAACTGTTTCAAATGTTGCCGATATTTTATCAAATGCCATAACCATTCCTGAAACTATCACATTTTCTTACTTCATGGCTGGAATTGCTATCGCAGATGACGTTGTATTCAATGAAATATTTGCGGATCCTTCACCAGCTGTTGCCCTGCCAAGCGGGGAGTTTTTAGAGCTTTACAATACCAGCAACAAAATATTTGACCTTAGTGGATGGGTCTTTGTGAATAGCACTACGAGTAAGACGCTTTCAACTCATATTCTTTTGCCTGATGAATATGTGATTTTATGTAATGCGACGGACACGGCAAGTTATCTTCCTTATGGTCCGGTAATAGGAATATCCTCTTGGACCGCTCTTACAAATGGCGGTGATAGCCTAACATTACTGGATAATTTTGGAACGCTGATCGACGTGGTTGCCTACGACGACAGTTGGTATATGGATGGGTCTAAAGACGATGGTGGCTGGAGTTTGGAGCAAATTAATCCGAATCACTCGCCCTGTAGTTCCACGAATAACTGGATAGCTTCGAACAGCCCTACTGGAGGCACTCCAGGGATGATCAACTCTGTTTTCGATATTTTACCGGACACGTTGTCACCGACTCTTTTGGGTGCGGTTGTGTTGGACAGCGTTACAATCCTGTTGACAATGAGCGAAGGCTTAGATAGCGGAGATGTAGCTCAGGCATCGTATTCATTTAGCAATGGCCTTGTTTTATTGTCTGCAACACAAACTTCTGCAAACACGATTACTCTGACACTGACTAGCTCTCTGCCTCTTAGTGTAATATACACCGTGTCTATTAGTAATCTGGCTGATTGCGCTGGTAATGGGATTACGAATCCGAACTCAGCGCAGTTTGCCAGCCCTGAACAAGCGCAGCCAGGAGATTTGATCATTAACGAAATTCTGTTTAACCCAAGAACGAATTATTTCAATAGTGGATATGATTTTGTGGAGATCTACAATAATTCACAGAGATTTATTGATCTTAATGGGTGGGAGTTGGGCAATGTAGGCAACGACACGATTGACAATTTAGAAAGCATTGCGCTAACCGCGTACATTGTTTTTCCTGGCGAATATGTGGTGTTGACCAAAGACACATCCAACATAAAGGATGAATATCCAAATGCTGTTTCCAAAACTTTTTTGCAGATGGATCCTATACCAGCCTATAACAACGGCGATGGCACTGTTGTTTTGGTTGACAACTTATCGCGAGTATCAGACAGTATTTCATACGCTGAGGATATGCACTTTGTATTGTTGAATGACATCAATGGTGTTTCATTGGAGAGGCTGGATTTTGACAGGGTTAGCCATGATAAAACCAACTGGCATTCAGCCTCCGAGGCGGTTGGCTTCGCCACTCCAGG
>NVRZ01000071.1 GCA_002401055.1 Bacteroidota bacterium | reverse complement strand
CAAACTTTCTGTACTGCTAAGTACATTGAAAGTTTATTTTCTAAGTTATCTTTCATAGCTACTTAATTTTTAGAACGATTTTTCTAATCGCTCAAATTATTAATTCAATTAATTGTATTCTAAAACTTCATTTACCGTGCCAGCATTGCCTTAAAAAACACGCTCTATCATATAGATTCTCAATAAATAGGTGTTTGTCCTACAAGAATTGGGGGTTGGTTTGCAAAAAACTGGTTTCCAGCAAAACACATGTGATTAAACACAACCTTTACCTTAAAAGAACCTCTTTCTCTCTTATTCCAGATGGCCAACGTCTCGTCCGACTGACTTGCCGGGGCGTTCCGGTGACTCGACGTGTCGTGCCGGACAAATGAAGAGGCGTTCCGGTGACTCGACGTGCCATGCCGGACACATGACGAGGCGTTCCGGCGACTCGACGTGCCATGCCGGACACATGACGAGGCGTTCCAGCGACTCGACATGCCATGCCGGACACATGACGAGGCGTTCCGGTGACTCGACGTGCTGTGCCGGACACATGACGGGGCTTTCGACTGACTTGACGTGTCGTTCCGGACACATGACGAGGCTTCCCGGTGACTCGACGTGCCTTCCCGGACACATGACGAGGCTTCCCACTGACCTGACGTGTCGTGCCGGACAAATGGTGCGTGAATAATAAGACTTTAAATGGTCATTTAGGTAACAGCCCACACTTCGCTTGCATATACATTTGGCATTCGCTCAATGCCACCGTTCAAACCCTAAATGCCAAAAGCCTATACAAGCCCTTCCGTAAATGGAAAATCAAATCCTTCCCTAAAAAATTAAATCTTCTGTTTTCATAGGAAGCATTGTGATAGCGAGGAGACGCCCCCTACAGTATATAACAATGTGTTTGAAGCAATGGCGCGTGAGTACTATTTTCCGTAACTTGTGGTGTGCGTGTGCGCAGTCGGTGGTGTTAGATTGGTTAGAGCGCCACTGCTCAAACACGGGCCGTTGTATAACATAGGCCGTGTAATTTTGAGTACCACGTGGGACGGGTAGCATAGCACTGGGAAAATACACAACTTCATTAAACGCCAGTAACTCTTTCATAATTCAGGGTAATCACTAGGGGTCTGAGCATGTGGTAACGGCGGACTAGCAATACCGACTGAGCAACTGGATGAAAAGCCTTTGCGCAGAGATTTTAGTTGAATACCCTCCACTCGCAAGCACATTGCGCCTGCCCTCCGGGACAGCCGCAAAGAGCTAGCCCCCCTCCGAGCTCTTATTAAGAAAATCGTACTCCAATAACGAGAATATCATCAATCTGTTCACGCCCGTCTTTCCAATCTTCAATACTTTTATCCAACACCTCTTGCTGGTCTCTCATCGACTTCGCCTGCACAGATAGAAGCAGTTCCTTGAATCTTTTACGGCTATATTTTTTGTCCTTTGGGCCTCCAAACTGATCCATATATCCATCGGAATAAATATAAATAGTATCGCCCTTGACAATCTTGATGGTATGATCGGTGAATGGAAGTTGCTCCCCCGATAAATAGCCAACAGGTTGTTTGTCAGGTTTTATCTCGCCTCCCCATCCTTCTCCGAATGGTATTGAATTTTCCGGCCATACATCTCTTTTTGGGTTAATGACCATAAGTGAATTGTTAGCTGCCGCAAATTCTATAGAATTCGCCTTTTTATCCAATACGCACAACACAGCATCCATACCGTCTTTTTGAGTATCCTCAGCTTGCTTCAAGTTAGCAATTAGCCCCTTTCTTACATTGTAAAATATTTCACTGGGCTTTGTGAGTCCTTTTTCGTTAACTGCCTCACTAAGTAGTGATGAGCACATCATGCTCATAAAAGCACCTGGGACTCCATGCCCTGTGCAATCCGCCGCGCAGAAGTAAACCTTGTTCTCCTTTTCCATCATCCAGTAGAAGTCACCGCTTACAACGGATTGGGGTTTAAAAAGAACAAAATTCTCCGGCAATGCTTCCTTCATGTGTTCGTCGGTTGGAAGTATTGCATGCTGAATGCCACGGGCGTAGCGAATACTGGCTGCGATTTCAGAATTTTTTTCCTGTATTTCATGTTCAGCTTTTTTCTGCACAGTGATATCCGAATCAATAGCAACCAATTTCTTGATATTTCCGTTATCACCTAAAATAGGCGTTAAGGTAGTCTGAACCCAATGTTTTTTACCATCCTTACCTTCGTTTAATGCCTCGTACACCACAGACTTTTTGTTTTCAATACATTTATTGACCAGTGTTTTGATATCCGGGCTGTCGCTTATTTCCAGCAGGTTACTTCCCTTTTCTTTAATATATTCTTCCAGGGTGTAACCAAATAACTTGGTAAATCCTCTATTGGCCCATTCTAGGTTGCCATCTGCGTCCATAATAAAAATGGAGTTGTCGGTTTCACTGGCTACAATAGAGAGCTTTTCCAAATCCACATTGATTCTTTCTATTTCTTTATTCTGCCTGATAATAGATTCGTTTTTTCTTTCCAATTGCAGATTTACTTTCTGTTTTTGCAAGTATCCCCTGAATATAAGAAACACAAAAGCAAGAAGTAGGGCAATACCTGCTGCTGTAAACCATATTATCATGGTCTGCCTGTTGAGCTGAACATTTTGCAGTTCTTTGTCTTTTTGAAGCAGTTCCTTTTCTTTTCGTTCCTTGTCTACCTCATACTTTGCTTCCATTTCCGCCATTTTAGTTGAACCGTCTTCGGTATAGATCGTGTCTTTTATAGCAGCAAACAGTTTGTGGTATTTGTAGGCTTGTTGATGGCGCCCTTGTTTTGCAAAAACTTCCGCGAGATTTTGATATGCATATTTCACTTCGTTCTTTGCGTCAATTTGCCTTGCAACGGCTAAACTTCGATTAATGTGCTCCACAGCTTTATCATAACTACCAATATCTGAATACAATTCACCGATATTTCCCAATGTATTGGCAACACCTTTTTTGTCACCCCCGTCTTCAGTAATTTTAAGCGACATCAGAAAATAATCTATCGCTTTGATATGATTCCTCTGTTGGGCATAGATATTTCCGATGTTGTTATAGCTTTCAGAAATACCCTTCTGGTCCTGCAGTTCTTTCCGAATTCCTAAAGATTGATTGTAATAGCTCAACGCTTCATCCAATGAGCCCTGATCCTGATAAACAACGCCGATATTATTCAGGCTACTTGCTAAACCTCTTTCATTTCCCAGCTCTTTTTCAATCTCCAGAGATTTTAGGAAATACTCCAATGTTTTATCATAATTTCCCTGGTAATAATAAACAATCCCAATACCGTTAAGACAGGCCGCTATGCCCCTCTTGTCGCCGGTTTTTTCTCTTATTTTCAGAGACTGCTGAAAACAATCCAGTGCCTTCTCATAATTATCCTGGTCCCTGTGAATATTTCCGACAACATTCAAAATATCGGCAATGCCCGTCTGATATTCCAGCATTTCCGCCAATGAAATGCCCATTTTGCCATATTGCAGAGCCTTCTTAGGATCGGTACTGGAAAATTCTCTGGTAAGGTCTGTTAATATGACTACCTTGTTGGTGTCCTCTTTGGCACTTTCAAGCAAAGCACGCAAACTGTCAATTCTCGACTCTTGGGAGTAAGAAGGCCATCCGGTCAGAAGAAAACAAAACAACAGGACATATCCTACAAAGTAATATTTCATGCTCAATTTAGGGTTAACTGCTTCCGGTTACAGAACGGAAAACTAATCATCCCAAAAATATACAAATATCACTTACCGCTCTATAACCACGGTGTTGTTGAATAGAGTATGTGGGGTAGTCAGTTTCAAATGGTAAACTCCCGGTGCCCGGCCAGATAGATCTATATCTGTTTTAGTATCTACAATTTTAGTCTGTAAGATCTCTCGCCCTAATATATCGAACACCTTTAGCTTTACTAATGATTTCAAATTCATTATTTCAACAGTAAATACTCCCCTGCTCGGATTCGGATAAATCCTAATAGATTGAAGATTGGAATGTTGATCAATACCAGTTATTTCAGGAACTGTAACAGTGGCCGTAGTGGTATTCCCAGCCGAATCGATAACCGTAACAGTTACCGTAGTGTTCGCACAGAGGCCAGTAGCTGTTTGGGTGGTCTGGTTGTTGGGGTCATTCCATGAATAGGTATAAGGCTGGACGCCTCCTATTGGATTTGCTGTGGCAGAACCATTACAACTGTCTTGTATAGCACCCATTGCCGTTGCGCTGGCAGTCATTATTTCAAATACAGTGGCCGAAACAACCACGGTATCTCCAATGGCATCAGTTACGGTAACGGCATAAGTTCCCTGGCACAAGCTGTCTGCTGTAACTGATGTTTGTACCGGGCTTGTATTCCACAGATATGTATAGGGCAGCACACCTCCCGTTGCCGAAGCGGTGGCAGAACCGTCACAATTACCGGATGATGGATTCTGTACAGTGGTATTGGCTGCCAATGATGAAACCGCTACGATCTTGTCTTTGTTTGATAAAGAAGAATTATAATTGGCCATTTTACCTGTTACACAACCGGCAGGATGCTCTGCTTCGATAAAATAAAATCTGTTTCCCGGCAGTTGTGCAGTATCGGTATAAGTGTGCAGCGTGTTGGGCAATGAACCTATTACTTCCCATCCGTTGGTTATCGAATACCTGTGTATGTTATAAGTGGAAAAAGAAAATCCCTGGTAGTCATCCCATATCAGGTACACATTATTTCCAAATTCGCTCAGTACCAAATGAATTGTTTTATGCTCACCGCTCAATGCAGATTCATTGCCGCAACTGTCAACAGCGGCAATTTTATATCTCCACGACCTTATAAGCGGATCTGAAAAACTGTCGGTGTAAAAACTAAGTGAATCATAGGGCCTGTTGCCAATGAAGTAGTAAACCCCGGCTTGATTACTCTCTTTGTAAATGTTGTAATAGGCAATGCCCGTGGTTTGCTGCTTTTCCCAAACGATTAGGTTGGTGCCAGTGATGGTATCCACAGTTACCAGGCATATTGGATTCTCAAATGGTTGCACCTCATCAATGGTGATACCGGCTGTGGCCTCGCATCCATCCGCTCCTGTTATGGTTACGCTGTACAGGCCCGCAGAAACTCCGGTCAAGTCCTGCATTGTATCATTATTTGACCAGTTGTAGGTGTAAGGTGCTGTACCGCCCGAAACACTGACATAAGCTGAGCCAATTCCCGCACAGTCCGCATCCTGCACTGAATCAATTGTGATAATTGCGCTGCCCGCATCACTAACAGCCGCAGAAACTGAATTCTGACAGCCGTTGGCATCGGTAATAGTTACCACGTACACGCCCGCAATCAAACCGGTTTCCGTTGTTCCCGTTCCGCCAGATGACCAGCTATAGGTGTAAGGTGCCATCCCACCAGTGACGGTAAGCGAAGCTGAACCATCCGCACTGTCACAAGTAGCGGCAGTAGTGGTTACAACAAGTGCCAGTTGAGAAGGTTGGGTGATGACGGTATCAACTACCGAAGTGCAACCATTTCCATCGGTTACAACTACCTCATAAGGCCCTGCTGAAAGATTGCTTACATCCTCTGTATTCGCTCCATGCGTCCAAGAAAAAGTTACAGGAGGCATAGCAGCAACTCCAAGATCAATATAACCGTCTGTCCTTCCAAAACAGGTAACATTGCCGATTGTCATTGTTGCGACCGTGGGCCCGGCACTGTCACTAACGGTTGCAGATGAAAAAGCAGAGCAGCCATTTGTATCAGTAACCGTTACGATGTAAATACCGCTTGTCAAACTATCTGCAATTACAGAAGTATCTCCGCTTGACCATTGATAGCTATAAGGCTGCGTTCCACCTGTTACGGAAGCTATAGCAGAGCCGTTATTAGTACCGCAACTGGCATAAGTAGTGGACACCGAAATACTTAAAGCTGCCGGTTCCGAAATGGTGACACTATCGGTAGCCGTGCATCCTGAACTGTCTGTAACCGCAACGGAATACACGCCTGATGAAAGACCTGTTGCAGTATCATTCATTTGCCCTGATGACCATAAAAACGAGTATGGTGCACTGCCTCCGGTTGCTACGATCGTTGCAAGGCCATTGTCACTATCAGAGCAGGCAGCGTTTTGGGTCGTGAAAGAGAGGTTTATTTGGGAATTTACTGACAAACTTGTGGCTATAACACTGTCGCAGCCATTTGTAGCTATAATCGTATCATTGTACATACCTGTCGTACTTTGATAGCTGCCACCAAGCAATATGCTGTCGCCACTGCATATTGTTGCATTTGTAGAACCTGTTATCAGGGAAGGTTCTGTAATCGAAATAGTGTCGCTTGCAGTGCATCCTACGGAATCAGTAATAATAATAACATAAGAACCTGCCGATAACCCTGAAATATTTTGCGCAGTATCGCTTGATGACCAATTGTAGGAAATACTACCAAAACCACCTGTTGACATCACTATTGCTGTTCCATCGCTTCCACCGCTACAGGTTACATTTGTACCTGATGCGTTTCCAGTTAGATTGCAATTTGAAACCCCATTGCATAGTAAACTGTCGACTGTGGTTGTGCTGCTTATGATAGTTGCCGTGTTTAATATTATTGCCCCGGAACTTATTTGTGTACCTGTTGAGTTCACTACAGTTGCAGGAGAAGTAACGATGGTGTTTGTATTACTTTCATTACAACCACTATTTCCATTAGCGTCTGTTTTTATTAAATAAACATTATTTCCAGAAATAGAATCTGTTATCGATCCTGTAATAATATATCCGCCATCTTTAGTCTGCCTTACTGAAAGGCCATTTTCATTTCCAGTACTACCATAAGTTTTTGTCCATAATGTATCTCCATTGGCGTTCGTTTTAATCAAATAAACATCACTACCTCCCGATCCAAAACTAGCCGTGTTCCCCGCTATAACATAACCTCCATCAACGGTTTGTTGAACTGAACTTCCCCCATCATTATTTATACCACCATAAGTTTTCGTCCATAAATTATCTCCATTAACATCTGTTCTGATCAAATAAACATCATCTCCACCCGCCCCAAAACTGGTTGTAACTCCAGTTAGAATAAATCCGTTATCAGAAGTTTCTTGGACGGATCCAATAAGCCACCATGGTTCATCATTTGCGCCCCCATAGGTTCTAGTCCATAGAGTATCTCCGTTCGAATCAGTCCTTACTAAATAGATATCACCCATTCCTTGACCAAAGCTTACGGTACCTCCCAACATAATGTATCCTCCATCTGAAGTTTGCTAAACATAATTACCAAAATCCTGGCCTGTTCCTCCATAGGTTTTGGTCCATAATGTATCTCCCATAGAATTGATCCTGATCAAATAAGCATCATTTTGTCCTGCCCCATAAGCACCTGTATTTCCGGTAATGATATATCCTCCGTCAGAAGTTTGTTGAATTGAAACGCCATAATCACTACTTAAGGAACCTCCATAGGTTTTAGTCCATAAAGTATCCCCATCGAGATCGGTTTTAATTACATAAAAATCACTATATCCTGATCCAAAACTTCTTGTCTCTCCTGCAATAATATATCCGCCGTCAATAGTTTGCTGTACAGAATAGCCAATATCAAGAGTATCCCCTCCATAAGACTTGGTCCACAACGTATCTCCGTTAGCATCGGTCTTAATCAGGTAAAAATCCCAATCTCCAGCTCCAAAGCTTATAGTTTGTCCTATAATAATATATCCTCCATCAGTTGTTTGCCGTATTGAATGTGCATAATCTGTTGAATCTCCTCCAAACGTTTTCTGAAACATAATTTGTGGCACACTGATGGTTACGTTTTGGCACAGCGTATCCGAACCACATGCATTAGAGGCGATAAGGCACACATTGTAGATTCCTGCAATCTGGTAGGTGTGAATAGGGTTTAGCGAAGTGTCAGTGCTCCCATCCCCGAAATCCCAATACCAGCTTGTGGCGTTTTGGGAGGAATCGGTGAAATTGAAGGTGTAGGTGGATTGGGTATAGGTGAAGGAGGAAATAGGAATACTGTTCGGCAATGAGCAATCTTTGTATTTAGCAAAGAAGATGTTGTCACCTGCCACCGCAATTAAATTAGCCGTATCTGGGCCGGGGTCAAAGTCAACCGTTGAGGAAGTAAAGTACCCGGTTATATGCACATTCCCTGAACTATCTGACACATGGGAATGGAGAAGTTCATTGTTCGTATTTCCAACACTTATTGCCCAAAGGTAATTGCCATTTACATTGTATTTTGCTAAAAAAAAGTCCCAAGCACCCGCGGAAGTAAGGCTTTGTATTCCGGTATCTGGGTCAAAGTCTACTATGCCTTGGAAACTTCCAGAAACATATACATTGTCGTTTGCATCAAGAGTTATGCTTTGCCCCTGCTCATCGCTTGTTGTTCCAATTCCATTAGCGTATAGGTAATCTCCGCTGCTATCGTATTTGGCAAAGAAAATATCATTTTGACCAGCCGAAATTAAATTGGCTATTCCTGTGTCAGGGTCAAAGTCCATTGTATCAGAGAAATATCCGGTAATATGAACATTGGCGGTTTCATCGACTGTGATGGAATTGCCTTGACCATTACCGCTGTTTCCGATATTTTTAGCATAGATGTAATTTCCACCGGAATCATATTTAGCAAAGAAGATGTCCGGGCCTCCAACAGACGTGAAACTAATGGTACCCACACCTGGATCAAAATCGGCCACACCATCAAAATACCCCGTTATGTAACAATTACCTGAGGTATCAACGATTATGTGATGCCCCATACTGCTCAATGTGCTTTCTATGCTTTTTGCCCAGACGTAATTGCCGTTATTGTCGTATTTGGCAAAAAAGAGGTCAGAACTTCCAATAGATGTGAGGTTAGCAGTTCCTGTGTCTGGGTCAAAATCAACCGTAGAGGTGAAAAAACCTGTGATGTGCACGTTGCCAGATGCGTCAACGGAAATGCTATGACCATGATCACCACCTCCGCTTCCAATGCTTTTCGCCCATTGGTAATTGCCAGATGAATCGTATTTGGCAAAGAAAATATCTAAGGCTCCAACTGGCGTCAAGTTAGCTGTATCTACCCCGGGGTCAAAATCGGCAGTTATAGTGAAATGCCCCGTAACATATACATTACCTGTCCCGTCCACAGTTATGTAATGATTACCAAGATTCTCAGTATTATCATCAATCCCTGCACCGATGTTTAAAGCCCATAGATAGGCGCCTGATGAATTGTATTTTGCAACGTAAATGTCATTAGAAGAGCCTGCTGTTAGATTAGCTGTGTCAGGACTGGGGTCAAAATCAGCTGTTCCGAGGAATTGGCCTTTAATATATACATTGCCTATACTATCCACTGCGATAGCACGACCCTTACCTGAACCTTCGATACTTTTTGCCCATTGGTAGCCTTGGCCGTAAACGATAGCCGTCTGAAATAGAACCATGGTTAAAAAAACAAGTGATTTTTTCATAAAAGCAATTGAATACTAGTATCTAAAGTACAAAATTCGTCTTCGCTGAAGCTTCGGTGAATAAAAAAGGGCATGAACCCCTGCATACACCTCAGCTTGCAAAAGGTACGGCTAAAGCAAAGCACCCCCACAGAACTGAAACAGCGCGAGGAACACCACCCGAAGGGTGCACCGCCTTAGCCATTTCACTCTGCGCATAATTTTTAGCCGTTTTAATGCAAGATAAACATTCTTAAAGCAATATTGTAAATATCGGATAGTAAGGAACGTTGTATTGCAGCAAAGACAATCATCACAAACTTCAGAAGAAAAATCTTTTGAAATACGGAAGGGCTCTTTGCAAGGGTTCAAAAAACAAATAAGTGTTAAATCTCATTCGTGCAAGTAGCTCTTGATAAAACAAAAAACCCTCCGTCTCATTACGAGAAGAAGGGTTTCCTGCTCTTAACCTGACTGTTTTAGCCAGGAGGGTTTAACTGTCCCAATTCAGTCTTGGGTTCCTTCGCCTTCTTGTCAAGCTCAATGTCTAACACATTCAACTTTCCTTCGGCAAGTTCAACCTCAAGAATTTCCTTGGCAACATAACCCTTGGCCTCAGCCCGTACAGAGTAAAGACCCGGTCGTGCTTGTTTAAAGACGTACAGCCCAGTGCCGTTGGTCTTCAACTCACGTTCCATATCAGGTATTTCAACCGTTACGTTCTTAATCCTGTCTCCGGTCGCGCCGTCGGTAATTCTACCTTTCAGCCCAGTACCAGAGCCACCCATGCCTACCAACTTTCTCATGCTGGTATACTGAGTAACAAATTCAGGATCGCCTCCTGCAAACTGGTTCATCAGCTTGTCCATCTTGTTTTTCAAGATGTCATCCCCCTCTTTAAGGAGATCGTCCAGTTCGCCGGTAGCAGTAGACCTGTCGGTGATCGCATTTCTCGGCCCTGCAACTAACAACTCATAGTCGCTCAGCTTAGAAAGCAGATCAGCCAGATCAGCCGTCTTGATACCATAATCTACCAGGTCAGCCACCACGATCTTTGCTTCATCGTGTATTAGCTGACAGATATCTATGATCACGGTATCCCGCGCCCTGCCAAAGTCAGTGAGCGAGTAGTTGATCTTCTCCCTGAGTGTGTTGTTACCCACCTCAGTGGCATAAGCGTGTACCGCTGTACTCACTTTAAATGCCTGGTCGATCAGCTCATCCGCTGCACCTCCTTTGTCTTGCGTAACACCCTTGATATCCCTTTCTTGGATAACCCTGTTATCCTGGATACCTTGTATTACCGCTTCAAACTCGCCGAACGCATTTACAAATGCTGGCAAGCCTGTCCATACGCTGTTATTATCAGCGCAAACTTTCTGTACTGCATAGTACATTGAAAGTTTATTTTCTTGATTACTATTCATAGTTTTCAAGTTTTATTCCCGTTTCAAAGTCCGAAGCTTCACGCGAAGGACTTCGTATAAACGAGATGGTTAATAATACACCCTGTCAACAGACAAGGATCATTGATTCTCGAAGTACTGACTTGCACAACATGTGCCACAATACCAATATTTTCAGCTTTTAACATTCTTTAACATCTTCCAGCCCTGTGGTTTTCAGGTTAGGTTCCGGGTAAACCAAATAGCAACGTCAATTGATTAAACCTCAGCGTTAGATGATTAACATAGAGCATCGATTGTTTGAGCAACAGCATTAGATGATTGACATAGAGCATCGATTGTTTGAGCAACAGCATTAGATGATTGACACAGAGCATCGATTGTTTGAGCAGCAGGGTTAGATGTTTGACACAGAGCATCGATTGTTTGAGCAACAGCGTTAGATGTTTGACACAGAGCATCGATTGTTTGAGCAACAGCATTAGATGTTTGACACAGAGCATCGATTGTTTGACCAACAGCGTTAGATGTTTGAGTCAGAGCGTCGATTGTTTGAGCAACAGCGTTAGATGATTGACACAGAGCGTCGATTGTTTGAGTCAGAGCATCGATATATTAACCTTCAGTGTGCATCTGTACGGTATTAACGCCTGTTTATCATCAGGCATTGGCGTAATATCCCCGTTGTTTGCACATTGCCATCCTCCTATGTGCGGTTGCAAAGAGCAAACCCCCTTCCGCACATCTGGCATCTTAGTTAACCAAGAGATCAACTAAAATCTCTTTTGCCACCCTTTTAAAAAACAATGTAACAGCGGCTAATAACTACGGCATATTGGCGTGTACCCTCAACTGCGGACAAAGGCATCTTAGTAAGAATGAGCATTTGGAATGCGGCCTACGATTATACAACAATGTGTTTGGAGCAATGGCGCGTGAGTACTATTTTCCGTAACTTGTAGCGTGCGTGTGCACAGTCGGTGGTGTTACAATGGTATGGCGCCACTGCTCAAACACGGGCCGTTATACTCCATAGTCACAGGGTTCTTTTGCCAGTAGAACCGGATGACTTTAAGAACGCTAACGCTTGACCTTATGTGAGTGGGCGGTGGGC